>JAFLEC010000004.1 GCA_017302095.1 Lysobacterales bacterium
CGGCCTGGACGGCGGCATCGACGGCCTGATCCACCTGTCGGACATCAGCTGGAACTCGACCGGCGAGGACATCGCCCGCAACTACAAGAAGGGCGACACGCTCGAGGCGGTGGTGCTGGCGGTGGATCCGGAGCGCGAGCGCATCAGCCTGGGCGTCAAGCAGCTGGAGCAGGACCCGCTGGGCCAGTTCATGGCGTCGCATGCGAAGGGCACCAAGGTCACCGGCACCGTCAAGGAAGTCGACGCCAAGGGCGCCACGATCGACCTGGGCGATGGCGTCGAGGGCTACGTGATGGCCCGCGACATCTCCGAAGACCGCGTGGACGACGCCAGCCAGGTGCTGAAGGTCGGCCAGCAGGTCGAGGCCAAGTTCGTGGGCATGGACCGCAAGGGCCGCAGCCTGCAGCTGTCGATCAAGGGCAAGGACGACGCCGAGACCGCCGAGGCCATCGCCGAGTACAACAAGGCGAACGCCGACGCCGCCAGCGGCACCACCAAGCTGGGCGCGCTGCTGCGCGAACAGCTGAACAAGGCCGACTGATCCCGTCGGCCTGACGGCAAGCGCGATGGCCCGGCAACCACTGCCGGGCCATCGTCGCCGTGGCCCGCGACAGCAGATCTCCAGCGAATGACCAAGTCCGAACTCATCGAACTGCTCTCCAGGCGGCAACCGCACCTGAAGGCCGACGACGTCGACCTGTCGGTGAAGTCGCTGCTGCAGATGATGGGGACCGCGCTGGCCGAGGGCGATCGCATCGAGGTCCGCGGGTTCGGCAGTTTCTCCCTGCATTTCCGGCCGCCGCGCACCGGCCGCAATCCGAAGACCGGGGACGCCGTCGCGCTGCCCGGCAAGCATGTCCCGCACTTCAAGCCGGGCAAGGAATTGCGCGAACGCGTGACCGACGTGGTGCCATTGCCGTCGGACGACTGAACCCGGAGGCGCTGCTCCGGTAAGCTTGGGTCTACCGACTGGAGCCCCGATGCGCCTGATCCGAACGGTTGCCGCGATCGCGTTCCTGTTGCTGGGCGTGGTCATCGGCGCCTTGAACATGCAATACGTCCAGCTCGACCTCGGGTTCGCCCGGGTGGATGCGAGCCTGGGCGTTCTGGTCCTGGCGGTGCTGGTGCTGGGGATGGTCCTCGGCGCGGTCCTGCTCGGGCTCGGCGTGCCGCTGCAGCGGCGAATCATTGGCCGCGCGGGCGAATCGCAGCCGCGCCGGGAGGTTTGACGTGGAAGCACTCGACCAATGGTGGATGCTCGTGCTGTTCGTCCCGTTGGCGGCGCTGGCGGGCTGGATCATCGGCCGGCGCGGTGGCGAGCGCCACAGCGACAGCCAGGTCAGCAAGCTGTCGACGACCTATTTCCGAGGCCTGAACTACCTGCTCAACGAGCAGCCGGACAAGGCGATCGAACTGTTCCTGCACATCGCCGAACTGGACAAGGACACCTTCGAGACGCAAGTCGCGCTGGGCCACCTGTTCCGCCGTCGCGGCGAGGTGGATCGCGCCATCCGGCTGCACCAGGCACTGGCGCAGCGGCCCGAGCTGACGGATGCACAGAAAGTGCAAGCGCTGTCGGCGCTAGGCGAGGATTACATGCGGTCGGGCCTGCTCGATCGCGCCGAAACGGTCTTCGCGGACCTTGCGCGGATCGACCAGCGCGCGCCGCAGGCATTGCGCCACCTGATCGCGATTTACCAATCTGAGCGCGATTGGGAGAAGGCCATCGAGAACGCGACCCGCTACGAGGCTGCGACCGGCGAAGCCATGGGCAAGCTGATCGCGCAGTTCGAATGCGAGTTGGCCGCGCGCCAGCGTTCTGCCGGCGATACCGAGGCGGCACGCGCTTCGCTTGCGCGTGCATACGCCGCGGATCCGACATCGGTTCGCGCCGGCATCGCCGAGGGTCGGCTGGAGGCGGAGGTCGGGCACCATCCGGCGGCCATCCGCGCCTTCGAACGCGCGGCGCGCCACGACCCTGACTACCTGCCGGACATCCTGCCGATGCTGCAGGAGAGCTACGCGCAGGTGGGCGAGCGCAGCGGCGCGCGCGCCTTCCTCGCCGAAATGTGCGAGCACTACCGCGGCATCGCCCCGGTGCTCGCCTTGGCGCGCATGGTCGAGGCGGAGGAGGGCGTCGGTGCGGCGCGGCGCTATCTCGCCCAGCAACTCAAGGACCGCCCCTCGGTACGCGGCGAGGCGGCGTTGATCGACCTCACGCTCGCCGACGAGGCCGACGTGGCGTCGACCCTGCACGACCTCAAGCACATCACCGACCAGTTGCTCGTGCGCAACCCGAGCTACCGCTGCAACCGATGCGGGTTCGGTGCGCGCAGCCATCATTGGCAATGCCCCAGCTGCAAGGAGTGGGGAACGGTGAAGCCGCTGCTGAACTATGCGGTGGTCTGAGCCGCCGGGATTGCTCGTGATCGGGGCGCTGGCCTGGCTGGTGTCCTGGGCGGGCAGCCGATGGGCGATCCGACATGCGCAGGCCCATGGCCTGCACGACCTGCCGGGTGCACGCCGCAGCCACGCAGTGCCCACACCGCGTGGCGGCGGGATCGGCATCTCCGCGGCCGGGCTCGCGGTCCTGCTGCTGCTCGCCGCCAGCGACGACGCGCCGGTCGCTTGGCTGGCGATGGCGGCCGGTTTGTTGCTGGTCGCCGGCGTCGGCTGGTGGGACGATCATCGCGACTTGCCCGTGATCCCGCGCTTGGTCGTCCATGTCGTGGCTGCGCTGTTGCTCGCGGCGGGGTGGTGGCTGGCGGGTGCCGGCCCGCTGGTGGCGGCCGCGGCCTTCATCGCGGCGGTCTTCCTGGTCAATGCCTGGAACTTCATGGACGGCATCGATGGCCTGGCGACCAGCCAGGCGATGCTCTGCGGGGTCGCCTTCGCTTCGGCGCTTCCGACGCCGGCAGGCATCGTCGGCGTGGTGCTCGCTGCCGCTTGCCTCGGATTCCTGCCATCGAACCTCCCGCGCGCACGGGTGTTCCTGGGCGACGTAGGCAGCGGCACGCTGGGTTTCCTCGTCGCCACGCTGCTGGCAGCGGGCCTTTCGGGATCCGGCCAGGCACAATGGCCGGTCTTGCTGCTGCCGGTTCTCGCGATGTCGGTCGACGTCGGACTCACGTTGGCCTGGCGCATGCATCGCAGGGAGCGCTGGTGGCAGGCGCACGTGCAGCATGCCTACCAGAGATGGAGCAGGCGGTCCGGCCATGGGACCGTGGCGTTTGCCTATGCCATCTGGACGGCGCTCGCCTGCGGGTTCATGCTCTTGTGGCTGGGATATGGCCTGCCTGGCGCGCTGCCGGCCTTGCTCGTCTGGGTGCTGGCGGCGGCGCTGGCATGGCGTTTGTTGCATCGCGAAGCTGGTGGAAGGACCGAAGGAATCGGCGAATGACGACATGGAAGGATCGCTGGAAGTACGGGCTGCCCCGCCTGACCGTCGCATTGCACGATTTGGCCATGGTCTGGGTCTGCTGGCAGGGACTGCACTTCCTGCGTTTCGCCCTGCAGCCGCAACCCCTGCCGCTTGAACCTTTCTCCAGCACCGTCCTGATCGTCATGGTGGCGCAAGGGTTGGTGTTCTGGCGGGTGGGCCTCTATCGCGGACTGTGGCGTTTCGCCAGCGTCCCGGACTTGGTCAACATCCTCAAGGCGAGCCTGCTCGGTTTGCTCGCGGTCGTCGTCGGACTGTTCTTCTACAGCCGCCTGGACCTCGTGTCGCGCGCGGCCCTGCTGCTTTATCCCTTCGTGTTGACCCTGCTGCTTGGCCTGCCGCGCTTGCTGTTCCGTGCCTGGAAGGACCAGCGGACGACGCGCAAGGACGATGGCGCGGAACGGGTGCTCATCCTCGGAGCCGGACAGGCGGGTGAGGCGTTGGTGCGTGACCTGCGCCGCACCGGGCGCTATGAACCGGTAGGCTTCCTGGACGATGCAGTCGCGCTCCGCGGCACCCGCCTGCAGGGCTTGCCGGTCCTCGGCAAGATCGAGGATGTCGGGAGGATTGCGCGGGAAACGGCCGCGCGCCTGCTGGTGATCGCGATCCCCTCGCTCGATGCGGTGGGGATGCGCCGCGTCGTCGGCATCTGCGAAGACAGCGGGGTGCCGTTCCGGACCGTTCCCCGGCTTGCCGACGTCCTGGATGGCCGCTCGCTGCCGGGGCAATTGAAGGAAGTCGCCATCGAGGACCTGCTGGGGCGGCAACCGCTGAACCCCGATTGGAAGGCGATTCGCGGATGGCTGGGCGGGCGTTCGGTGCTGGTGACAGGCGCGGGCGGTTCGATCGGGTCGGAGTTGTGCAGGCAGTGTGCGAGGCACGGTGCGCGCCGGCTGGTGCTGCTGGAGATCGACGAACTGGCGCTGTTGACCATCGAGGCCAACCTGCGCCGGGATTTCCCCGACATCGAATGCATTCCGGTCCTCGGCGATTGCGGTGACCCCGCGGTCATCCGCCATGCGTTCGGGGATGCGGTCCCCGACGCCGTGTTCCATGCCGCCGCCTACAAGCAGGTGCCTTTGTTGCAGCGCCAGCTGCGAGAAGCCGTACGCAACAACGTCCTGGCGACCGATGTCGTCGCGCGCGCGAGCCGCGATGCCGGGGTGGGCACCTTCGTGCTGATCTCCACCGACAAGGCGGTCGACCCGGTCAACGTATTGGGGGCGACCAAGCGCCTCGCGGAAATGGCATGCCAGTCGCTGGTGGACCATCGGTCCACCCGATTCGTCACGGTCCGCTTCGGCAACGTCCTCGATTCGGCCGGAAGCGTGGTCCCGCTGTTCCGCGAGCAGATCCGCCGTGGCGGGCCTGTCACGGTCACCGATCCGGAAGTCACACGCTACTTCATGACCATCCCGGAAGCCTGCCAACTCATCCTGCAAGCCTCTGCGATCGGCGCACAGCAGGCCGTGTATACCTTGGACATGGGCGAGCCGGTTTCCATCCGCATGTTGGCCGAGCAGATGATCCGCCTGGCGGGCAAGCAGCCCGGGCGGGACATTGCCATCGAATACACCGGGCTGCGTCCTGGCGAAAAGCTCCACGAAACGCTGTTCCACAGCGATGAGCGCTATAGCGCGACCCAGCATCCGAAGATCCTGCAGGCGGTGCCCCGAAGCGTGAGCGGGGAGCGCGTGGATCCGGCACTGGAAGCCTTGCGCGAGGCGACGACAGCGTATGACCTGGAACAGTTGGCCGCTGCGCTGAGGGTCGCCGTGCCGGAGTTCAGCCCGGCGATCGATGTCGATGGCCAGCACGCCTCGACCATCATCGCATTCCCCGCGCGCAAGGCGCGCCAACAGTGATGGCTGCGTCCGATGGGAACGCCGCGGGGGTGCGGATTGCCGTGTTCCCCGTCGCTGGCTTGGGGACTCGTTTCCTGCCGGCGACCAAGACGGTGCCGAAGGAGATGCTGCCGATCGTCGACAAGCCGCTGATCCAGTACGCGGTGGACGAGGCGATCGAGGCCGGTTGCGACACCCTGGTCTTCATCACCAACCGCTACAAGCATGCGGTGGCGGACTATTTCGACAAGGCCTACGAGCTCGAGCAGAAGCTCGAGCGCGCTGGCAAGTCCGAACAGCTCGCGCTGGTGCGGAACGTGCTGCCGGATGGCGTGCGCGCGGTGTTCGTGACCCAGGCCGAGGCCCTGGGCCTCGGGCATGCGGTGCTGTGCGCGCGGCCGGTGGTCGGCGACCAGCCGTTCGCGGTGCTGTTGCCGGACGACCTGATCTGGAGCCGTGGCGATGGCGCCCTGAAGCAGATGGCGGACCATGCGCGTGCGACCGGCGGCAGCGCCGTCGCGGTGCAGGACGTGCCACGCGCGCAGACCGGCAGCTACGGCATCGTCGCCACCGACGACTTCGCCGGCCAGGCCGCGCGCATTCGCCAGATCGTCGAGAAGCCGGATCCGGCGGACGCGCCGAGCAACCTCGCGGTGGTGGGTCGTTACGTCCTCAGCCCCGCCATCTTCGACCTGCTGGAAACCACGCAGAAGGGTAGCGGGGGCGAGATCCAGCTGACCGACGCGATCGCCGCGCTGCTGGATCGCGAACGCGTCGATGCCTTCCGCTTCCACGGCACGCGTTTCGACTGCGGCACCCACCTCGGGCTGATCGAGGCGACGATCCGTTACGCGCTGGACAACGAAAAGCTCAGCGACGCGGCACGCGGGCTGATGAAGAACGCCCTCGACGAGATGGGCGTGGTCGAGACCTGAACCCCGCGACATGCGTGCAGACAAAAACGGCGCCGTTGGGCGCCGTTTTCGCATGTCGAGCCAGCTGCGATCAGAGCGATTCGAAGATTCCCGCGGCGCCCATGCCGGTGCCGATGCACATGGTCACCATGCCGTACTTCTGCTGGCGGCGGCGCAGGCCGTGCAGCAGGGTGGCGGTGCGGATGGCGCCGGTCGCACCCAGCGGGTGGCCGAGGGCGATCGCGCCGCCCAGCGGGTTGACCTTGGCCGGGTCCAGCTCGCTGTCGCCGATCACCGCGAGGGCCTGCGCGGCGAAGGCTTCGTTGAGTTCGATCCAGTCGAGTTGGTCCTTGGCCAGGCCGGCCTGCCGCAGGGCCTTCGGGATCGCGGCGATCGGGCCGATGCCCATCACCTCCGGGCGCACGCCGGCCACGCTGAAGCTGACGAAGCGGGCCAGCGGGGTCAGTCCGTAATCCTTGATCGCCTGCTCGGAGGCCAGCAGCACGGCGCCGGCGCCGTCGCTCATCTGCGACGAATTGCCCGCGGTGACGGTGCCGCCGAACTGGCCGTTGCGGAACACAGGACGCAGCCGCGCCAGGCCTTCGGCGGACGTGTCGGCGCGCGGGCCTTCGTCGTGTTCGACCAGCAGCTTCTTCAGGCGGACGGCGTTGCCGGCGAGGTCGGGCAGGCGCGCGACCACGTCGTAGGGCGTGATCTCGTCCCGGAACTCGCCCGCGGCCTGCGCGGCCAGCGCCTTCTGGTGGGACGCATAGGCGAAGGCATCCTGCGCCTCGCGCGAGACCTTCCACTCCTCCGCCACCTTCTCCGCGGTGATGCCCATGCCGTAGGCGATCGCCACGTGGTCGTCGCGGAACACCGACGGCGACAGCGCGACCTTGTTGCCCATCATCGGCACCATCGACATCGATTCGGTGCCGCCGGCCAGCATCAGGTCGGCGTTGCCGAGCCGGATCTGGTCCGCCGCCAGCGCCACCGCCTGCAGGCCGGACGAGCAGAAGCGGTTGATGGTCTGTGCGGCGATGGTGTCGGGCAGGCCGGCCAGCAGCACGCCGATGCGCGCCACGTTCATGCCTTGCTCGCCCTCGGGCATGGCGCAGCCGATGATGGCGTCGTCGATGCGGTTGACGTCGATACCCGGCGCCTGCGCGACGACGGCCTTCAGCACGTGCGCCAGCATGTCGTCGGGACGGGTGTTGCGGAACACGCCCTTCGGGGCCTTGCCGACCGGGGTGCGGGTGGCGGCGACGATGTAGGCGTCTTGGATCTGCTTGCTCATGGGGTTGTCCTTTCGTCGCTCAATTCCGCAGGGGCTTGCCGGTCTTCAGCATGTGCGTGATGCGGGCCTGGGTCTTCTCCTGCTGCGCCAGTTCCACGAAGTGCCTGCGCTCCAGCTTGAGCAGCCAGTCCTCGTCCACCATCGCGCCGCGATCAACGTCGCCGCCGCACAGCACGGTGGCGATGCGGGTCGCGATCTCGTCGTCGTAGGCGCTGATGAAGCGGCCTTCGAGCATGTTCACCAGCAGCATCCGGAAGGTGGCGATGCCGACGTCGCCGGCCACGCGGATGCGCCGCGCCGGCATCGGCGGCCGGTAGCCGGTCTCGTGCAGCGCCAGCGCTTCCTGCTTGGCGATGTGCAGCAACTCGTGCGCATGGAAGGCGACCTTGTCGCCGGCACGCAACAGGCCGAGTTCCTTGGCCTCCATGGCGGAGGAGGACACCTTGGCCATCGCCACGGTCTCGAAGGTCTTCTTCAGCTCGGCGAAGACGTCGCCGTTCGCACCGGCGGCCTCCGAGGCGCGCACCGCGATTTCCTTGAGGCCGCCACCCGCGGGGAGCAGGCCGACGCCGGCCTCGACCAGGCCGATGTAGCTCTCGAGGTGGGCGACCGTGCGCGCGCTGTGCATCTGGAATTCGCAGCCGCCGCCGAGCGCCAGCCCGCGCACCGCCGCGACCACCGGCACCAGCGAATACTTGATGCGCTGGCTGGTGGCCTGGAAGTTGGCGACCATCGCCTCGAACTCGGCCAGCTTGTCCGCCTGCAGCGCGCCGAGCGCACCCGCGAGGTCGGCGCCGGCCGAGAAGGGTTCCTTCGGCTGCCAGAGCACCAGGCCCTTGAAGCGTCGCTCAGCGATCCCGATCGCCTCCTGCAGGCCGTCGAGCACGGCGTCGGACACCGTGTGCATCTTGGTCTTGAAGCCGACCACGCCGATGTCGTCGCCGTCGGTCCACAGGCGCACGCCGTCGTTCTCGAAGACTGTCTCGCCCTGCGGGAAACGCTCGCCGAGCAGCGGATCGGGGAAGCGCTGGCGGCGGTAGACCGGCAGCGCCGAGCGCGGCAGCTTGGCGTCCTTGGCCGGGCTGTAGCTGCCTTCGGCACCGTGCACGCCGTCGCGGCCGTCGAACACCCAGTCGGGCAAAGGTGCGCTGCTCATCGCGGCCCCGGCCACGATGTCGTCGGCGATCCATTGCGCCACCTGCTTCCAGCCGGCGGCCTGCCAGGTCTCGAAGGGGCCCAGCGACCAGCCGTAGCCCCAGCGGATCGCCAGGTCGACGTCGCGCGCGGTCTCGGCGATGTCCTTCAGGTGGTAAGCGCTGTAGTGGAAGAGGTCGCGGAAGCAGGCCCACAGGAAGCGTGCCTGCGGATGCGCGCTCTCGCGCAGCTTGCGGAACTTCTCGGCCGGATCCTTCGTCTTCAGGATCTCCACGACCTCAGGCGCCGCGCCGCGGTCGGCGGGGCGATAGTCCTTGGCCGCGAGGTCCAGCACGACGATGTCCTTGCCGACCTTGCGGAAGATCCCGGCGCCGGTCTTCTGGCCCAGCGCGCCCTTCGCGATCAGCGCCTGCAGCCACTCGGGCGACTGGAAGTAGCGGTGCCACGGGTCGTCGGGGAGGGTGTCGGCCATGGTCTTGATCACGTGGGCCATGGTGTCCAGGCCGACCACGTCGGAGGTGCGGTAGGTGGCCGATTTCGGGCGACCCAGCAGCGGTCCGGTCAAGCCGTCGACCTCGTCGAAGCCCAGTCCGAAGGCGTGCGTGTGGTGGATCACCGACAGGATCGAGAACACGCCGATCCGGTTGCCGATGAAGTTCGGGGTGTCCTTGGCGTAGACCACGCCTTTGCCGAGGGTGCTGGTCAGGAAGGTTTCCAGGCCTTCGAGTACCGCCGGGTCGGTGGTCCGGGCCGGGATCAGTTCGGCCAGGTGCATGTAGCGGGGCGGGTTGAAGAAGTGCACGCCGCAGAAGCGGTGGCGCAGTTCCTCGGGCAACACATCGGCGAGGGTATTGATGCCGAGGCCGGAGGTGTTGCTGGCCAGCACCGCATGCGCCGGGAGGTGGGGCGCGATCTTGCGGTAGAGGTCCTGCTTCCAGTCCATTCGCTCGGCGATGGCTTCGATCACCAGGTCGCAGTCGCGCAGCTGTTCGAGGCCGCTGTCGTAGTTGGCCGGGAGGATCCGCTCGGCGAGGGCCTTGCTGGCCAGCGGCGCGGGCGACAGCTTGCCGAGGTTGGCGATCGCCTTGGTCACGATGGTGTTCGGGTCCCCCTCCTTGGCGGGGAGGTCGAACAGGACGGTGTCGACGCCGGCATTCACCAGGTGCGCCGCGATCTGCGCCCCCATCACGCCCGCGCCCAGGACCGCGGCCCGGCGTACAAGCAGTTTCTCAAACATGTCTTGCAACTCCTTGATTAATCAGGATGCGTCGGCTTTGAAGCCGGCAGCGGCGAAACGGATCAGGGCGGCTGCGGCGCGCTGCCGATGGGTGGATTCGGAGACGCCGTGGGGCCGCTTGATCAGGCCGAAGTCGGCCATGGCATAGGTCAGGGCCCCGGACAGGAAATCGAGGCGCCGGTAGAGTTCCTCCTTGCCCAGGCCCGGGACGCAACCGTCGATGGCCTTGGCGAACTCGCGCAGCACATGGCCGTACTGCTCCGACAGGAACTTGCGCAGCCCCTCGTTGCTCTCGGCGTAGGCGCGCGCGATGACGCGGATGAACGCACCGCCGCCATGGCGGTCCTGGGCCATCGCCAGCGCCGGTTCGACGAAGGCGGACAGGATCGGTTCCAGCTCGCCCGGGCGGCCGTCCACCGCCAGTTTGAGGGCCAGCAGGCGTTGCGCGCTCATCTCGTCCATCCGGCGCCGGAAGACCTCGTTGACGAGGTTGTCCTTGCTGCCGAAGTGGTAGTTCACGGCGGCGATGTTGACGTCCGCGCGGCTGGTCACCTGGCGCAGCGAGGTCGAGGCGAAGCCCTGCTGGGCGAACAATTCCTCCGCGGCGTGGAGGATCCGGTCCTTGGTCGAGAAGTGCTGCAGGCTCACGCTGGCGGGCTCCCTGAATCAAACGCTTGTTTGATCCTAGGGCGGGGCCGTGGTGGCGTCAACCGGGTGGGGACAGGCGGCCGCCGCCGCGCTGGAGGAAGCCTCGCGCTTAGGGTAGAATTTGCCGCAGCCATATCGGCCAAACCCGCGCCAGTACGCGGGTTTTTCTGTTATCTTCGGGTCCGCGACGCGATTCGCCGGCCCGCCAACCGGAGAACATCCATGGCGCTGGAGCGCACCATTTCCATCATCAAGCCCGACGCGGTCGCCAAGAACGTGATCGGCGAGATCTACGCCCGTTTCGAGAGGGCCGGCCTGAAGGTCGTGGCCGCCCGCATGAAGCACCTGTCGAAGGCGGAAGCCGAAGGCTTCTACGCCGTTCACCGCGAGCGTCCGTTCTACAGCGCGCTGGTCGAGTTCATGACCTCCGGCCCGGTGATGATCCAGGTGCTGGAAGGCGAGGGCGCGGTGCTGAAGAACCGCGAACTGATGGGCGCCACCAACCCGAAGGACGCGGCGCCGGGCACCATCCGCGCCGATTTCGCCGACAGCATCGACGCCAACGCGGTGCATGGGTCGGACTCGCTGGAGAACGCGGCGATCGAGATCGCCTACTTCTTCCCGGCGACCGACGTCTACGCCGGCCGTTGATCCGGCCATGAGCGATCCTCGCGCCCCGGCCATTGATGTCGCCCTCGTGGGCGATGCGGCGGCTGGTGCGCCCGCGACGGCGGCTTCGGCCGCCGCACGCACCAACATCTTCGACTTCGACCGGGCCGCGCTGGAGCGGTTCTTCGAGGTCGAACTGGGCGAGAAGAAGTTCCGTGCCCACCAGGTGATGAAGTGGATCCACCATCGCCACGTCACCGATTTCAGCGGCATGACCGACCTCGGCAAGGCGCTGCGCGCCAAGCTGGAGGCCCGCGCCGAGGTGCGGGCGCCGCAGGTCTTGCTGGACAAGGAGTCCGCCGACGGCACCCGCAAGTGGCTGATCGGCATGGATCCACGCAACGCCATCGAGACCGTCTACATCCCGGACAAGGGCCGCGGCACCCTCTGCGTGTCATCGCAGGTGGGCTGCGCGCTCAACTGCACGTTCTGCTCCACCGCCACCCAGGGCTTCAACCGCAACCTGTCGACCGCCGAGATCATCGGCCAGGTGTGGGTCGCGGCGCGCGCGCTCGGCAACGTCCCGCACCAGCAGCGCCGGCTGACCAACGTGGTCATGATGGGCATGGGCGAGCCGCTGGCGAACTTCGACAACGTGGTCCGCGCGATGAGCATCATGCGCGACGACCTCGGCTATGGCCTGGCCAACAAGCGCGTGACCCTGTCCACCGCCGGCATGGTGCCGATGATCGACCGCCTCGCGGCCGAGAGCGACGTGTCGCTGGCGGTGTCGCTGCACGCGCCGTTCGACGAGCTGCGCAGCGAGCTGGTCCCGCTCAACCGCAAGTACCCGATCGCCGAGCTCATGGATGCCTGCGTGCGCTATGCAACGCGCAAGAAGGGCGAATCGGTCACCTTCGAATACACGCTGATGCAGGGCGTGAACGACCAGCCGGAGCACGCGCGGGCGCTGGTCCGGCTGATGCGCGACTTCGACCGCCGGGTGCAGATGAAGGACGCGGCGAAGGTCAACCTGATCCCGTTCAACCCGTTCCCGGGCACGCGCTACGAGCGCCCGGGCGATGATGCGATCCGCGCGTTCCAGAAGCAGCTCAACAATGCGGGGATGATCGCGCCGGTGCGACGCACCCGCGGGGACGATATCGATGCCGCCTGTGGCCAGCTGAAAGGACAGGTCATGGACCGCACCCGGCGCCAGGCTGAATTCCGCAAGTCGCTGCAACAGCAGGGCGGGGTGCCGGATGCGGCGTGATGTCGGCATCGCCGTGTTGTCGATGGTCGCGGTCCTTGGCGCTGGCTGTCGGGCGATGGATCGGTTGAGTTTCATCCGGCCTTCCGCCGAGCGTGGCGAATTCAGGCAGGTCGCCCCGGATCGCGACGTGAGCGGCAAGTCCGGCAAACGCTCGGCGGATCCCGTCCAGTTGCTGCAGTCTGCGGTCGACGCATACCGGTTGGGCGATCTGGCCCGGGCCGAGTCGCTTGCCAAGGCCTCGCTTCAGGCGGGCGCGCCGGCGGGGGATGCGAATACCTTGCTCGGCGTCATCGCCGACGCCCGAGGGCAACGCGAGGCCGCGGGAGCGTTTTACCGGGTGGCGGCGAATGCAGCGCCCGCCAACGGGACCTATGCGAACAACTATGGCGGCTGGCTGTGTGCGACCGGGCAGGCCGGTGCATCGCTTGAGTGGTTCGACCGTGCGGTGGCCGACCCGGGTTACCCCACCCCGGCGAATGCGGCGGCCAATGCGGGTGATTGCGCCGCCAAGGCCGGGCTTCCCGCACGGGCCGAAGCCAGCTGGCGGCTCGCCCTGGCGACCGAGCCCACCCAATTGCAGGCCCTTGCGGGCATGGCCGCCCTGGAAGCCGCACGAGGACGTCATCTCGAGGCCCGCGCCTTTCTCGAGCGCTGGCTGGAACTGAAGCCGACCGACCTCCCGGCGTTGCGCCTCGCGGCCCAGGTCGAGGACGCGCTTGGCGACAAGGACGCTGCGGCGCGTTATCGTATGCGCTTGCAAGAAGCGTCCTCCGCCACGCAACGCGCACTGCCAACGCCATGACGGCCCCGCAGACAGACATGACCCATCAGGCCCTCGCCGGCTGCGGCGATCGCCTGCGTGCAGCCAGAGAAGCCGCCGGGTTGAGCGTGGACGATGTCGCCACCCGCCTGCACATGCCGGCGCGAGTGGTGCGTTCCCTGGAGGCGGAGGATTGGTCGCGGCTGGGCGCGCCGGTTTTCGTCCGGGGGCAGGTTCGCAGCTACGCGCGCCTGCTCGGGTTGACCACGGCGCCGATGATGGAAGCGCTGAACGTCGGCCCGGTGGAACCTGCGCGCTTGGTCAGCCGTAGCCACATCCCGCAGACCCAATGGTGGGCCGAGCAGGTGGGGCGCAGGCTGATCTACATCGTGCTCACGCTTTCGCTGGCGGTGCCGGCATGGATCGCAACCCGCGAACGCCTCGCTGCCGAGCCGGAAGCCGCCGCGCCACTCGATCTTCCCTCGGGCGTGCTCGGAGGCGTCGAGCATGCCAAGCCGGCGGCACCGCGCACGGTGGTTGCATCGATGGCGCCGATGGCGTCGCCAGCCAGTGTCTCCACGTACGATGGCATCCTGATCAGGACCCGCGCGGAGAGCTGGCTCGAGGTTGTGTCGCCCGCCGGCGAAGTGGTGGAGAAGGGCTTGCTACCCGCGGGTAGCGAACGCCGTTTTGCCCATGCTCAGGTTGGCCGCTTGACCATCGGCAACGCGTCTGCGGTCGAGCTTCGCAACCTCGGTCGAGACGTGGACCTGGCTCCCTTCGCGCGCGCGAACGTGGCGCGCTTTGCGGTATCCTCTGGCGGTTCGCTGGTCGCTCCCGACTGACGTTCGCACCGGTCGACGCCGGGACCCTCCACTTCCAGAGATTCAGAGCGCCCGGCGGCCGGTCCGCGGGCACGGGAACAGCATGGCGATTGACGACCTGCTCGACGAGCATGAACAAAGCGAACGCGTCCGGTCCTGGCTCCGCGGCAATGCCGTGGGGCTCATCGGGGGCGTGGGACTGGGCCTGGCGGCGATCGTCGGGTGGCATTGGTGGCAAGGCCGGCAGGCCGAGGCCAGGATGGGTGCCAACGCGCGCTATGCGCAGGCCGTGCAGGCCTACGAGGCAAAGCAGGTGCCCGCCGGGGATGCCAAAGCGGGCATCGAGACCATCTCCAAGGCCAACCCGACACTGGGTGCCTTGGCCGCCCTGCAGTTGGCCAAGGCGCAGGTGGACGTGGGCAAGCGTGACGAGGCGATCGTGACCCTGCGTGGCCTGCATGACCTGGACCCGGCGATGCGTGCGGTCGTCAACGAACGACTCGCGCGGCTGCTGATCGATGCAGGCAAGGGCAAGGAAGCGCTCGTCTTGCTGGACGACGACAGCGACCCGGCGATGCTCGCCATCCGCGGCGATGCGCAGTTCGCGCTCGGCGATCGTGCCAAGGCCCGAGAAGCCTATGCGAAGGCGCTGGGCTTGATGGACGTCGGCGATCCGCAGCATCGCCTGCTGCAACTCAAGTTGATCGAAGCGGGCGGCACGCCGCCCCATACCGAGGACCGCACCTGATGAGTCGTCCCTCCCATCGTCCGCTGCGTCTGGTCGCGGGCGCCGCCCTGGCCGTGCTGCTGCTCGGCGGTTGCACCACGGTCAAGAACCTGTTCGACGGTCGTGGCAAGGACAAGTCGTTGGAGCCCACGCCGCTGGTGCAGATCGCGCCCAGCGTCGGTGTGTCGCGCCTCTGGGGCGCCAGCATCGGCGGCGGCGAGAAGGCACTTGGCATGGGCCAGCACCCGGCGATCGCCGATGGACGCGTCTATGCCGCTGCGGTCGATGGCGGCGTGCATGCGCTGGACCTCAAGACCGGGCAGTCGCTGTGGCGTTATGCCTCGGAGCTTCCGTTGTCCGGCGGCCCCGGCGCCGGCGAAGGCTTGGTCGTGGTCGGCAGCCTTGAGGGCGACGTGATCGCTCTCGATGCGGCCACCGGCGCCGAGAAGTGGAAAGCCAAGGTCGGCAACGAGGTCCTCGCTGCCCCGGCGATCGGCGGCGGGACTGTCTACGTGCATTCCAACGATGGCCGTGTCACCGCCTTCGATGCGGCCACCGGCGAGCGTCGCTGGTTCTACAGCGTCGAGGTCCCGGTCCTGACCGTGCGGGGTACCGGCCCGGTCACGATCGGTCCGGGCATCGTCTTCGTCGGCAACGACAACGGGAAGCTGACCGCGCTGTCCGCGACCGATGGCGGGGTGCTGTGGTCCACGCCGGTCGCGGAGCCGGATGGGCGCAGCGAGCTGGAGCGCATGGCGGACGTCGATGGCGCCGTGGTCATCGACAACACCATGCTCTACGCCACCAGCTACAAGAACCACACCATTGCGATCGATGGCCCGTCCGGACAGATCGTGTGGGATCGTGAGAACGGCGGCCCGCGCGGCCTCGGCCTGAGCAACTCCGCGGTGGTCGTCACCGATCCGGTTGGGAAGGTGTGGGCGCTCGACAAGAACTCGGGTGCCAGCTTGTGGCAGCAGGACGGCCTGGCCCATCGCAACACGTCGGCGCCTGCGGTGCAGGGCGACTATGCGGTGGTCGGCGACCTCGAGGGCGTCGTGCACTGGCTGCGCCTGAACGACGGCGCATTCGCCGCGCGCGTCGAGATCGGCGGGCCGATCACCGGGCAGCCGGTGGTGTCCGATGGCGTGGTCGTGGTCCAGACCACCGAGGGCCAGCTGGCCGCCTTCGCGCTCCAGTAAGCGTCCTGGCCAGCCTCCGGGCTGGCGCGTCCCCGCGGCCCCGGCTACCGTGTCGGGGCCGTGTTGTTTTCGTGATCCATGCCAATGGCGCCAGGCGCCGCGTCAAAAGGTCCCGCCATGCTTCCGCTCGTTGCCCTCGTGGGGCGTCCCAATGTCGGCAAGTCGACGCTGTTCAACGCCCTGACGCGTACCCGCGATGCGCTGGTGCACGACGAACCCGGCGTCACCCGCGATCGCAACTACGGTGTGTGCCGACTGCTCCCCGAGCGGCCGTTCGTGCTGGTCGATACCGGTGGCATCGCCGGCGAGGACGCCGGCTTGGCCGGCGCCACCGCTCGCCAGTCCCGTGCCGCGGCGGAGGAAGCGGACCTCGTTCTGTTCGTGGTCGACGGGCGCGAAGGCGCATCGGCACTGGATGACGAGATCCTCGCTTGGCTGCGCAAGCTCTCGAAGCCGACCCTGCTGGTGGTCAACAAGTCGGACGGCATCGACCAGCGCGCGGCGCTCGCCGAGTTCGCGCGCTACGGATTCGCGGATGCGATGGCGGTGTCGTCGGCGCACCGCACCGGGATCGACGCCGTGCTGGCGCGGGCGATGGCGCTGCTGCCGGAGCAGGGCGCCGCGGAAACCCTGGACGACGACCCCGGGCGCATCCGGGTCGCCTTCGTCGGCCGCCCGAACGTGGGCAAGTCGACGCTGGTGAACCGCATCCTCGGCGAGGAACGGATGATCGCCTCGGAAGTGCCCGGGACCACCCGCGATTCGATCGCGGTGGACCTGGAGCGCGAAGGCCGCAAATACCGCCTGATCGACACCGCTGGCCTGCGGCGCCGGTCCAAGGTCGACGAGGCCGTCGAGAAATTCTCGGTGGTGAAGACCCTGCAGGCGATCGAGCAATGCCAGGTCGCGGTGCTGCTGCTCGACGCCAGCGAGGGCGTGACCGACCAGGACGCCACGGTGCTCGGCGCGGTGCTGGACGCCGGCCGCGCGCTGGTCGTCGCCATCAACAAGTGGGACGGTCGCAGCGACTACGAGCGCCAGCAGGCCGAGACCCTGGTGTCGCGCAAGCTCGGTTTCGTGGAATGGGCGGAGAACGTGCGCATCTCGGCGTTGCACGGCTCCGGGCTGCGCGAGTTGTTCCGCGCGATCCATCGCGCGCACGGTTCGGCCACCAGGCGATTCAGCACGGCGGACGTCACCCGCGCGATCGAAGCCGCCTACGAGGCCAATCCGCCGCCGGTGGTGCGCGGACACGTGGCCAAGCTCAAGTTCGCACACCCGGGTGGCGAGAGCCCGCCGACCATCATCATCCACGGCACGCGCCTGAAGAATCTCTCGGCGACCTACCAGCGCTACCTCGAGAATTTCTTCCGCAAGCGCTTCAAGCTGGTCGGTACGCCGATCCGCTTCGTGTTCAAGGAAGGCGACAATCCCTACAAGGACAAGAAGAACGTGTTGAGCGAACGGCAGGTCGCGAAGAAGCGCCGCCTGATCCGGCACGTCAAGCGCAGCTGATGCTGCTACCGGCGGATGTGACGCTGGGCATCCTCGCCGGCGGGCGCGGGTCCCGCCTTGGGGGGCGCGACAAGGCGTGGCTGATTCGCAACGGACAGCCGCAGGTGCGACAGGTCGCCGCGCAGCTCGCCCACGCCTGCGGTTCCATCCTGGTGAGCGCCAACGCGCGATTCGACCGCTACCGGGCGCATGGACTCGAGACAGTGGCCGACATCACCCGGGACGTGGGCCCGATGGGTGGACTGGAGGCACTCGCCGACGCGTGCCGGACGCGCTGGTTGCTGACCGTGCCCATTGATCTTGTGGAGGTGCCGGACCGCGTCCTGGGCCGGCTGGCCGAGGCCGGGGAACCGGGGGCGGTGGTGGAAGATGACGATGGGCCGCAACCGCTGTTGGCCCTGTACGAAGTCGATCCCTTGCGAAGGGCCTGTGCGGTGGCGTTGGAGAGTGGGGCGTTCTCCGTCCAGGCCATGCAGGGGCAGCTCGGGTTGCCTGCCGTGCATTTCGCGGGCGTCCGCATCGGCAACCTCAATACGGCCGAGGACGTGAACCTCGCCGGCATCCAGCTGTGAGCCACGCCCACGTGCGTCGCGGTGACACGGCAGCGATAATCGCGCGATGACGGTGTCGAGCATATCCCCGGAAGAAGCCGCAGCGCGCCATGCGGATGGTGCGTTGCTGGTCGATGTGCGTGCCGACCACGAGCGCGCGCTCGGGATGGCGGCAGGCGCGCTTGGCGTCGAGCGCGAGGCCTTGGAGGCCGATCCGTATCGCCACCTGTCGCACCCCGGGCGGGAAGTGCTGCTGATCTGCCAGTCCGGCGTACGCTCGCGGCTCGCCGCCGAAGCGCTCCACGACCGCGGTTTCATCCATCTCGCCTCGGTCGAGGGCGGCACCGAGGCGTGGGCCGCCGCGGGATTGCCGATGCAGCGCCCCGATGTCGACGCCGACTTCTCCGAGCGCTACGCACGCCACTTGCGACTCCCCGACGTGGGGCTGGCCGGGCAGCGCAGGCTGGAGGCCGCGCGGGTGCTGCTGGTGGGCGCCGGCGGACTCGGCTCGCCGGCGGCGTACTACCTGGCCGCGGCCGGCGTCGGCTGCCTGCGCATCGCCGACGACGACAGCGTCGACCGCAGCAACCTGCAGCGCCAGATCCTCCACACCGAAGCCCGGATCGGCACGCCCAAGGTCGATTCCGCGGCGGTTGCGCTGGCGGCCCTGAATCCGCGGACCCGGATCGAAGCAGTGGCCGATCGTGTCACGGCGGCCAACGTCGAGCGCCTGCTCGATGGCGTCGACGTCGTCGTCGACGGTGCCGACAACTTCCCGGCGCGCTACCTGCTCAACGATGCTTGCGTGAAACTCGGGACACCCCTGGTGTATGGCGCGGTGCATCGTTTCGAAGGCCAAGCCAGCGTGTTCGATGCCGGTCGCCAGCGCGGCGTGGCGCCTTGCTACCGCTGCCTGTTCCCCGAACCGCCGAGCGCGGATGCCGCGCCCAATTGCGCCGAGGCCGGCGTGCTGGGCGTGTTGCCGGGCGTGATCGGCCTACTGCAGGCGACCGAAGCGATCAAGTTGCTGCTCGGCATCGGCGTGCCGCTGACGGGGCGCCTGTTGCAGTTCGACGCGCTGGGCATGCGCTTCCGCGAAACGCGGTTGGCGCCCGATCCGGATTGCCCGGTGTGCGCGCCGGATCGCGCTTTCCCCGGGTACGTCGATTACGCGGCGTTCTGCGCCGGAGCTTGAGAATGGTGATCCATCGTTTCCTGCTGGTCGCGGCGCTGCTGGGGTGGCTCGGCATGGCCTCGGCGGCGGACCAATGCCCGTCGCTGCGGCAACAGCAGTCCGCGACCGAGGTCGCCACCCGGATCGCCGCCGCGGCCTGCGAGGAGCACCTGCGCTGGCAACGGCCCTTCATCACCGCAGAGGGCCGGATCGCCAGCGGGCAGGTGTGGGAGGGGGAATCGCGCGGGCTGGAGGCCGGTGGCGCGCCTTGGCGCCAGGTCGCGCGCTATTGGCACGAGGCGGGCTTGCTGGGACGCACCGATGCGGCGGGCGCGAGCGATTGCAGCTACGCGGTGAACAACCCGGCGTATCCGGGGCTGGGCTGCCGGGGGTTCGTGATCGACACGCCGTGGTCGGCCGCGTTCATTTCCTGGGTGATGCAGCGCGCCGGCGTGCCAGCTTTCCGGATGTCTGCCGGGCATTTCGATTATGTCCGCGCTGCGCGCCGCGACCCCGAGGGCAGCCCGTACCGATTCCTCGACCCGCTCACGACGGCGCCCGCCACGGGCGACATGCTCTGCTACGTGCGCACCCAGCGCGTCTATGGGCATGCCGGCCTGGCGGCCCTGATCGACAGTGGCGCGACCGGCCTCAACATGCACTGCGACGTGGTGGCGGCAGTGAATCCCGGGGGCGACGGCAAGGCCTACCTGGTGGGCGGGAACGTCCAGCAGGCGGTCACCATGCGGGTGTTGAATCTCAATGCCGCCGGTCGGTTCTGGTCGCTACCGAGGCGCAGCGAGGGCGATCCGGCGTGTTCGCCCGAGGCGCCGTCCGCCTGCGATTTCAATCGCCAGGACTGGGCCGTGCTGCTGCAGCTCAAGCAGCAGGAGGCGCTGGCCAAACTCGGGCCGGTCGAGGCCCCTCGCTGGCTGCCCAGCCCACCCGTGCAGCAAGCCTGTTGCGTGAACTGCGTGGTGGGGTCCGGCGTGCCGCGTTGCCCCGCGGCCGGCGGCCAGCCGCCGCCGACCATGCCCGAGCCCGAGGACTGATGACGCACCCGGTCAGGCCGCCGCCGGCTTGCGCTTCGGGCGCGGCTTGGCGCGATGGTCCATCTGCACGCCCAGCACCGCCCTGCAGTGGATGCAGCTGTAGCTGATGCAGCGCGCCTTGCTGTCGCCATCGACCATCCCGACGATGGTTTCCACATGTACGTGCAGCACGCGCTTGCCGCATTTCGGACATTCGCCCTGGATCGCCATCGCGGTCTCCCCGGCCAAGGTGGCCGTCGATCAGGGGGAACGGCGGCTGGCTTCGAAGGCGGCCAGCTGCGCCGGGGTGGCCTCGGCCTGGTGCCGGGCCTTGAACTCGGGGTAGGGCATTCCGTAGACGATCGTGCGGGCCTCGTCGCGGCTCAGCTCGATGCCCCGCTCCTCGGCGGCGTCCCGGTACCAGTCCGCCAGGCAGTTGCGGCAGAACCCGGCCAGCGTCATCAGGTCGATGTTCTGGACCTCTGGGCGTTCGACCATGAGGTGGTGGCGCAGGCGGCGGAACGCGGCGGCTTCCAGCGCTGTGGTATCGATGTCTTGCATGGGGCGGGGCGGTCCGGGTGGGCGATAATGCGGAACCCGAATCTACCGCATCGCATCGCATGACAGCGCGCATCCTCGACGGCAAACGCATCGCCGACGCCCTGCTGGACGACCTCAGGGCGCAGGTCGACGCGCGGGTGGCGGCCGGCCTGCCGCGCCCTGGGTTGGCGGTGGTGCTGGTCGGCGGCGATCCCGCCAGCCAGTCGTACGTGCGCAACAAGCGCCGCGCGGCGCAGAAGGTCGGGATCGCGGCGTACGACCACGACCTGCCGGCCGGCACCAGCGAAGCCGAGTTGCTGGCGCTGATCGATCGCCTGAACGGGGATCCGGCGGTGCACGGCATCCTCGTGCAGCTGCCGCTGCCGGGCATTCCGGATGCGAGCCGGCTGATCGAACGCATCGACCCGCGCAAGGATGTCGATGGCTTCCATCCGGCCAACGTCGGCCACCTGGCCCTGCGCCAGTTCGGCCTGCGCCCGTGCACGCCGCGCGGCATCACCACCCTGCTGGCCTGGACCGACCGGCCGGTGCGCGGGCAGAGCGCGACCATCGTCGGCGTGTCCAACCATGTCGGCCGGCCAATGGCGCTGGAGTTGCTGATCGCCGGCTGCACGGTCACCAGCTGCCACAAGTTCACCCCGGCCGACGTCCTCCGGCGGCACGTCGGCGAGGCCGACATCCTGGTGGTCGCGGTCGGACGGCCTGGCCTCATTCCCGGCGAGTGGGTCAAGCCCGGCGCGGTGGTGATCGACGTCGGCATCAACCGCCTGGACGACGGCCGGCTCACCGGCGACGTGCAGTTCGAGGCCGCGGCGGCGCGCGCCAGCTGGATCACGCCGGTGCCGGGCGGGGTCGGGCCGATGACCGTCGCCACGCTGATGCAGAACACCCTGGAGGCCGCGGAACTGGCCGATGTGGCGGTCGGCGGGGCCTAGCTGGCGGGTGCGTCCGCCGGACGCCCGCGGCGGGCTATAATGACGCGCTTCCCCACCTCTTCCGGGACTGCCGATGCTCCGCATCCAGGCTGAAGCACTGACGTACGACGATGTTTCCCTCGTCCCCGCGCACTCGACCGTCCTGCCGAAGGATGTCTCGCTCGAGACCCGACTGACCCGCGACCTGCGCATCCGCCTGCCGATTGTCTCGGCGGCGATGGATACCGTCAGCGAGTCGCGGCTGGCGGTCGCGATGGCCCAGCTGGGCGGCATCAGCATCATCCACAAGAACATGACGGTGGACGCCCAGGCCGCGCAGGTCGCACGGGTCAAGACCTTCGAGGCCGGCGTCATCAAGGACCCGTTCACCGTGGGGCCCGACACCACCATCGGCGAGGTCCTGCGCCTGACCCGCGCGCGCAACATCTCCGGCGTGCCGGTGGTCGACGGCGACGGCCAGCTGGTCGGCATCGTCACCGGGCGCGACATGCGCTTCGAGAAGAAGCTCGACGATCCGGTCCGCCACATCATGACCAAGAAGGACAAGCTGGTCACGGTGCGCGAGGGCGCCAGCGACGACGAGGTGCTCGGGCTGCTGCACAAGCACCGGATCGAGAAGGTGCTGGTGGTCAACGATGCCTTCGCGCTGCGCGGCCTGATCACGGTCAAGGACATCCAGAAGAAGTCGGACAACCCGAACGCCGCGTACGACGCCAGCGAGCGCCTGCTGGTCGGCGCCGCGGTCGGCGTGGGCGGCGACACCGAGCAACGCATCGAGGCGCTGGTCGCGGCCGGCGTGGACGTGGTGATCGTGGACACCGCGCACGGGCATTCGCAGGGCGTGATCGATCGGGTGGCGTGGACCAAGAAGCGCTTCCCGTCGCTGCAGGTGGTCGGCGGCAACATCGTGACCGGCGATGCCGCGCTGGCGTTGATGGATGCCGGCGCGGACGCGGTCAAGGTCGGCGTCGGGCCGGGGTCGATCTGCACCACCCGCATCGTCGCCGGCGTCGGCGTGCCGCAGGTCACCGCGGTGGCGATGGTGGCCGAGGCGCTGCAGGACCGCATCCCGCTGATCGCCGATGGCGGCATCCGCTACTCGGGGGACATCGGCAAGGCGATCGTCGCGGGGGCCTCCAGCGTGATGATCGGCGGCCTGTTCGCCGGCACCGAGGAAAGCCCAGGCGAAACCGAGCTGTTCCAGGGCCGCAGCTACAAGAGCTACCGCGGCATGGGTTCGCTCGGCGCGATGGAGAAGGGCAGCAAGGACCGCTACTTCCAGGACGCCAGCGACGCCGACAAGCTGGTGCCGGAAGGCATCGAAGGCCGCGTGCCGTACCGCGGCCCGCTGAGCGGCGTGGTCCACCAGCTGGTGGGCGGCCTGCGCGCGACGATGGGTTACGTCGGCTGCGCCACCGTCGAGGAGATGCGCAAGAAGCCGTCCTTCGTGAAGGTGACCGGCGCCGGCCAGCGCGAGAGCCATGTCCACGACGTGCAGATCACCAAGGAACCGCCGAACTATCGGGCCGGGTGATGTTTTTCGGGAAGGGAGACGCGAGTTTCCCTTCTTCGTTTCCGACGATGGGAATCCGATGAGCCAGCTTCAGAGCAACGACATCCACGCCGACAAGATCCTGATCCTCGACTTCGGCGCGCAATACACCCAGCTGATCGCACGCCGGGTGCGCGAGATCGGCGTGTATTGCGAGATCTGGGCCTGGGACCACGACCCCGCCGAGATCGCGGCGTTCGGCGCGAAGGGGATCATCCTCTCCGGCGGCCCCGAATCGACCACCGAAGCCGGCGCCCCGGCTGCGCCGCAGCAGGTGTTCGACAGCGGGCTGCCGTTGCTCGGCATCTGCTACGGCATGCAGACCATGGCGGCGCAACTGGGCGGCGCGACCGAAGCCGCCGACCAGCGCGAATTCGGCCATGCGGAGGTCGCGATCGTCGCGGCGGACGCGCTGTTCTCCGGCCTCAGCGACCACGACGGCGCGCCGCGCATCGATGTCTGGATGAGCCACGGCGACCATGTCGCGAAGGTGCCGCCCGGCTTCGCGATCACCGCCACCACCGACCGCATCCCGGTGGCGGCGATGTCGAACGAAGACCGACGCTGGTACGGCGTGCAGTTCCATCCGGAAGTCACCCACACCAAGCAGGGCCAGGAACTGCTGCGTCGCTTCGTGGTGGACGTCTGCGGCTGCGCGACGCTGTGGACCGCCGCCAACATCATCGAGGACCAGGTCGCCCGCGTGCGCGAGCAGGTGGGATCCGACGAAGTCATCCTCGGCCTGTCCGGCGGTGTGGATTCGTCGGTGGTCGCCGCGCTGCTGCACAAGGCGATCGGCGACCAGCTGACCTGCGTGTTCGTGGACACCGGCCTGCTGCGCTGGAACGAGGGCGACCAGGTGATGGCGATGTTCGCCGAGCACATGGGCGTGAAAGTGATCCGGGTCAACGCCGCAGATCGCTACTTCGACAAGCTTGCCGGCGTCAGCGATCCGGAAGCCAAGCGCAAGATCATCGGCAACCTGTTCGTCGAGATCTTCGACGAGGAATCGAACAAGCTCGCCAATGCGAAGTGGTTGGCGCAGGGCACGATCTACCCGGACGTGATCGAGTCCGCCGGCAGCAAGACCGGCAAGGCCCATGTGATCAAGAGCCACCACAACGTCGGTGGCCTGCCCGAGGACATGAAGCTGGGGCTGGTCGAGCCGCTGCGCGAACTGTTCAAGGACGAAGTACGCCGGTTGGGCGTGGCGCTGGGCCTGCCGCGCGAGATGGTCTACCGGCACCCGTTCCCGGGCCCGGGGCTGGGCGTGCGCATCCTCGGCGAGGTCAGGCGCGAATACGCCGAGCTGTTGGCGAAGGCCGATGCGATCTACATCGACGAGCTGCGCAAGGCGGGCCTGTACGACAAGACCAGCCAGGCGTTCGCGGTGTTCCTGCCGGTGAAGTCGGTGGGCGTGGTCGGCGACGCGCGCGCCTACGAATGGGTGATCGCGTTGCGCGCGGTGGAAACCATCGACTTCATGACCGCGCACTGGGCGCACCTGCCGTACGACTTCCTCGGCACGGTGAGCAACCGCATCATCAACGAGTTGCGCGGCGTCTCGCGCGTGGTCTACGACATCTCCGGCAAGCCGCCGGCGACGATCGAATGGGAATGAACGACCTGCTCGCGCACCACTGGTGCGCAGGTCGTTCATTGCCCCGTCGAATAGACGGGGCCGGGTGCAGGCGAGCGCTTGCGCGCCACTGGCGCGCAGGTCATTCATTGCCCCGCCGAACAGGCGGGGCCGGGGCTAGCGGTCGGACCATCCAGGAGTCGCAGTGAATCCGGAATGCCAGTCGCTCGACGCCGAGAATTGGATGCGCCACGCATTGGCGCTCGCCGAACGCGCGCAGCGCGAGGACGACGAGATTCCCGTCGGCGCCGTGGTGGTGGATGCCGATGGCAACGTCATCGGCGAAGGCTGGAACCGCAACATCGCCGAGCACGATCCGTCCGCGCATGCGGAGATCGTGGCGATGCGCCGAGCGGGCGCTGCGCTCGCCAATCACCGCCTGGTGGGTTGCACGCTTTACGTGACCCTCGAACCCTGCGCGATGTGCGCGATGGCCATCGTCCACGCGCGCCTGGCGCGGGTGGTGTACGGTGCACGTGATCCCAAGACAGGTGCCGCAGGCAGCGTCTTCGACCTGCTGGCGGATCCCCGCCACAACCATCGGGTCGAGGTGGTCGGCGGCGTGCTGGGCGACGAGGCAGGCGGGATGCTGACCCGCTATTTCCGCGCGAAGCGCGGCAAGGCCTGATCGCACGCGTCCGCGATCAGCCGCGGCGCGCGAGTTCCTGGTCGAGCTCCTTGTCGAAGCTCTTCACCGCGAGGCTGACCTCGCGCCACAACGCCACGCTGGCGGCCAGCACGAACAGCACCCCCAGTACCGCCAGCAGCGTCGGCACCGCGCCCAGGCGGAACCCGAGCAGGGCATCCATCGCCAGCGCGAGGCTGGTGCCCACGAACGCCGCCAGGCCCGCGTAGAGCAGGCGGCAGGCCCGCAGCACCAGGTGCGCGCGTTCCCGGTGCCGGCGGATCTGCTCGTCGCGGTCGGCACGATCGGGGGCGTCCTTCTCCCAGGCCACGATGAGCGCACGCAGCCGGTCCACCACGCGGGCCAGGCGGGTATTCGCCGACGCCAGCAGGGCGGCGGTGGCGGTCAGGAAGAACGCCGGCGCCAGCATCGCAGTCAGGATGGCGTGATGGCCGACGGGGTCGGTGGCGGTCTGCAGCATCTGGGGCGGATCCGGAGGGAGCCGGTATCATGCCGCAACCCCAGCACGCGATGCGCGCATGCACACCGACGCCCCGAACGACCGCCTGGTCTGGATCGACCTGGAGATGACCGGGCTGGACACCCAGCGCGACGGCATCCTCGAGATCGCCACCGTGGTGACCGACGCCAGCCTCAACGTGCTGGCCGAGGGTCCCGACCTGGCGATTGCCCATCCGCCGGCGACGCTGGAGGCGATGGACGATTGGAACCGCAACCAGCACGCCAAATCCGGGCTGTGGCGTCGCGTGCTGGAGGAGGGCGTGTCGCTGGCGGAGGCTGAAGCGCGCACCCTGGCCTTCCTGCGCGAGTGGGTGCCGGCCAAGGCCTCGCCGATGTGCGGCAATTCGATCTGCCAGGATCGCCGCTTCCTGCACCGGCTGATGCCCGGGCTCGAGGCCTACTTCCACTACCGCAACCTGGACGTCAGTACGCTGAAGGAGCTGTGCCGGCGCTGGGCGCCGCAGGTGCTCGACGGCGTCCGCAAGGAATCGGCCCATACCGCGCTGAGCGACGTGCGCGACTCGATCGCCGAACTCCGCTATTACCGGCGGCATATCGCCGCGTTCGCGAGTGTCGGGGAGGGCTGAGTGGGCGCTTCGACGGCGACACGGGGATGGCGTTGGGTCGCCTTGCTGCTGCTCGCCTGCGCGTGTGCCTCCACTGCCGCGGCCAAGCCGATCGGCACGATGTTCCGCGAGACCTGGACCACCCGCCAGGAGCTGCCGCACAACCAGATCAACGCCATCGTGCAGACCCCGGATGGCTACCTCTGGTTCGCGACCTGGGAGGGCCTCGTCCGCTACAACGGCCTCGAATTCCAGGTGTTCGATCGCCGCAACGTGCCTGAGTTGCGCGACAACGGGATCCGGTCGCTGCGGGTGTCGGCCGATGGCGCGCTGGTCATGGGGACTTCGCGCGGCGGCGTGACCATCCTCGACCACGGCCGCTGGCGGACCTACGGTCGCCGCGAGGGACTGACCCAGGATGAGGTGATGGACGCGGCATTGGACAGCCGCGGCCGCCTGTGGGCGGCCACCGAAAGCGCGGGTGTGTTCGTGCTGGATGGTGCCAAGGTCACCCGTTATCGCGCAGGCAATGGCCTGCCATCGGACATCGTCTACGGCTTGTTGCCCGCGCGGGACGGTTCGATGTGGGTCGCCACCGCGGGCGGGGTCGCGCGATTTTACGGCAACCAGCCGCGCATCCTTGCGGGTCCGGCAAGCGGCCTGCCAGCCGCACCCGTGTTCCGGGTCGAGGAAATGCCGGATGGCAGCGTCTATGCGGGAACCGAGGCGGGTGCGTTCCGCCTGGAAGGAACCCGGTTCGTCCCGCTCTCGCCGTTGCTCCCGCGCGATGGCGTGGCGAGCTTCGCGCGCGACCATGCCGGGGCGCTCTGGATCGGGACGGTCAGCAGTGGGCTGCTGCGCCTCGACCGGGATGGCCTGGAGCGTTTCGACAGCCGCCAGGGGCTGCCCAACAACCGCGTACCCTCGCTCTTCGTGGACAGGGAGGGCAGCGTCTGGGCGGGCACCAATGGGGGCCTGCTGCGCCTTCGGGATGCCCCATTCACCACCTACGGCAGCGAGCAGGGGCTCAGCGACGATTACGTCAGGGCGGTGATCCCGGCTCGCGATGGCGGCATGTGGATCGGCACCAGCCGCGGCCTCAACCTCTGGCGGAACGGCGCGCTGGTGCGCTCGTTCACGCGCGCGGACGGCCTGCCCAGCGATTCGATCATGAGTCTGCTGGAGGACCCCGACGGCACCCTGTGGGTGGGCACGTACACGGCCGGCGTCCTGCAGATGCGCGGCGGGCGGGTCATTCGGCACCTTGATTCGGCCCACGGACTGACCGGCAGCAACCAGGTGCGCGCGCTCCTGCGAACCGGGCCGGAAACACTGTGGATCGGTACCTCGCGCGGGTTGGTGCGCCTGCAGGGCGGGACCATGCGGCACTTCGGCGTCGAGGATGGCCTTCCGCGCGACTACGTGATGGCGCTCCACCAGGCGCGCAACGGCGATGTCTGGGTCGGCACCGCCGACGGTGCGGTCCGTATCGCAGGCGACCGGGCGCAGCCGATCCGGGCGGGCGAGGCGATCGACGCGCGCGACGTCCTCGGGTTCGCGGACGACGAGGATGGAACCGTGTGGATGGCCAGCGACCGCGGCCTGCTGCGCTACCGGAATGGCCGCCTGGCTTTGCTGGGCCTGGGTCAGGGCATGCCGGTCGACACCATTTTCCAGGTCGTCGATGATCGCGCCGGACACTTCTGGCTGAGTTCGAACCGAGGCGTGCTGCGCGTGCGCCGCGCCGACGTGGACGCGGTCCTCGACGGTCGGCGGCCGACGCTCAACGTCGACCAGTTCACCGAAGTCGACGGCCTCGCCAGTGCGCAGTGCAACGGTACTTCGGGACCATCCGCCGTGCTTGCGCCGGATGGCCGCGTGTGGGTGGCGACCGCCCGCGGTGCCGCGGTGGTCGATCCCGCCGCGCTGCAGGGCTACACGCGCGAACTGCCGCCGGTGGTGATCGAAAGGGTTCGTGCAAACGACCGCGACCTCCGCGCCGGCGAGCGGCTGGAGCTGCCGGCGGGCACCCGCAAGCTCGATTTCCAGTACGCGGGCTTGAGCTTCCGCATGCCCCGGCTCCTGCGCTACCGCCACAAGCTCGAAGGCGTGGACGCCGGCTGGGTCGACAACGGGACGCGCAGGCTGGCCCAGTACACGAACCTTGCTCCGGGGCACTACCGCTTCCTGGTGTCGGTCTCGGCACCCGGGTTGGGCCAGGACTGGAGCCCGGGCGCGACCATGGTGGATGTCGTCATCGAGCCCTACCTGTGGCAGCGGACCTGGTTCCTGCCGGTCTGCATCGCATTGGCGGGACTGCTGGTGGTGGGGGTGTTCCGCTGGCGCACCTCGGAACTCGCGCGGCGGGCCGGGGCGCTGGAATCGCTGGTGCAGTCGCGCACCCATGCCCTGCGCGAACAGACGGATCGATTGATGGCCTCGGATGCCGAGAAGTCGCAGCTGCTCGAGCGCATCCGCGAACAGGCCGACGCCTTCGAGCGGCAGGCGCGCGAAGACGCGTTGACCGGGCTGGCCAACCGCCGGCACGGCAACGAAGTGCTGGCCACCGCGCAGGAGCGCACGCGCACTGCCGGCCGCCCGCTGTCGTTCGCGCTGTTCGACGTCGACCACTTCAAACGCATCAACGACGGCTTCTCGCACCAGGCCGGTGACGCCGCGCTGGTGCAGGTCGCGAACGTGCTGCGGCGCGAGCTGGGCGCGGTCGCCACCGTCGCCCGCTGGGGCGGCGAGGAGTTCGCCGCGGTGTTCGACGGCATCGCCCTCGACGACGCGCGACGCGCCTGCGAACGGGCGCGGCTGGCGATCGAGCGCATCGACTGCGCCGGGTTCGCTCCGGGCTGGGCCGTGACGGTGAGCGCCGGCGTGGTGGAGCGACAGGTGCTCGATACCCACGAGCACCTGATCCGCCGCGCCGACGACCTGCTGTACGACGCCAAGCGCGGCGGCCGCAACCGGATCGCCGGCTAGGGCGATCCGGCCAGCGGCTTCGGCGCGCGGTCGCCGTCGTCGGCGACGCCGCGCAGGAGGATGTCCGCGATCGGGCGGCCATCGGCATCGCTGTGGTAGACGTGCAGGTCGCGCTGCGGGTACGGGATGTTCAGCCCATGCCCGATCAGTTCGTTGCGCACCGCCTCGATCACCCGGCTGCGGGCTTCGACGAAATCGGCATTGTCGGCGAACGCATGCAGCACCAGGTCGACGCTGCTTTCGCCCAGGTTGACGACGCGCACGACCGGCTCCGGGTCGTCGAGCACCATCGGTTCGTCGCGGGCGATCTGCAGCAACACGGCGCGCGCCTGCTGCAGGTCGTCGTCGTAGCCCACGCCCACCGAGACCTCCATCCTGCGTTGCGGCAGCGCGGAGTAGTTGACGATCGGCGCGGTGGTGATCTGGCTGTTCGGCAGGATGACGACGCGGTGGTCGAACGCGCGCAGCCGGGTCTGGAACACCCGGATCTCCAGCACCGTGCCTTCCTGGCCGGCGGCGACGACGTGGTCGCCGGCGCGGAATGGGCGCAGCACGATCAGCATCACGCCCGAGGCGATGTTCGACAGCGAATCCTTCAGCGCCAGGCCGACGGCGAGCCCGGCGGCGCCGAGCACCGCGAACATCGACGTGGTCGGGATGCCGATCGCGGTCAGCGCGGTCATGATGACCAGCACCAGCATGATCGCGTAGGCGATGTTGCGCAGGAAGCCGCCGAGGGTCGCGTCCACCCCGGCGCGTCCCATCACCCGGTCGAGGCCGGTCGACAACCGCCGCGCCAGCCAGCGGCCGACCACGAAGATCACGATCGCTGCGAGCAGGCGCAGCCCCCAGGTCTCCAGCAACTGCAGCCAGTCGATTCCCCGGATCTCCCTCACCAACGCTGCCGCTTCCTGGCGCTGCTCGGTGGGCGCGGTCAAGGTGACGGGTAGCATGTGGACTCCGGAGATGGGGGGATCGACGCCCGGTGGGGGCGCCCGCCCATGATCATGCCGCGGCTGTCAACAGCACGTCGCCGCGGGTCGATCAGGCCGCCTTCGCCTTGGCCAATGCGAGCCAGGTGTCGACCACGGTGTCCGGGTTCAGCGACACCGACTCGATGCCCTGCTGCATCAGCCACAGGGCGAGGTCCGGGTGGTCGCTGGGGCCCTGGCCGCAGATGCCGACGTACTTGCCCTTGGCCTTGGCCGCGGCGATCGCCATCGCCAGCATCTTCTTGACCGCCGGGTCGCGTTCGTCGAACAGGCCGGCGACGATGGCGGAATCGCGGTCCAGGCCCAGGGTGAGCTGGGTCATGTCGTTGGAGCCGATCGAGAAGCCGTCGAACAGCTCGAGGAACTCGTCGGCCAGCAGTGCATTCGACGGCACCTCGCACATCATGATCACCTTGAGCCCGCCTTCGCCCTGCACCAGGCCGTTCTCGCGCAGGACCTCGAGCACCTTGCGGCCCTCGTCCAGGGTGCGCACGAACGGGATCATCACCCACAGGTTGTCCAGGCCCATGTCCTCGCGCACGCGCTTGACCGCCTTGCACTCCAGCGCGAACGCGTCCTTGAACGACGGGTCGATGTAGCGCGCCGCGCCGCGGAACCCGATCATCGGGTTCTCTTCGTGCGGTTCGTACTTGGAACCACCGATCAGGTTGGCGTACTCGTTCGACTTGAAGTCGGACAGGCGCACGATCACCGGGTTCGGCGCGACCGAGGCGGTGATGGTGGCGATGCCCTCGGCCAGGCGGTCCACGTAGAACGCGACGGGCCCCGCATAACCGGCGGTGCGCGCGTCGATCTTCGCCTTGGTCGCCGCATCCTGGCGGTCGTACTCCAGCAGCGCCTTCGGATGCACGCCGATGTGGCTGGCGATGATCATCTCCAACCGCGCCAGGCCGATGCCCGCGTTCGGCAGCATGCCGAAGTCGAAGGCGCGGTCCGGGTTGGCCACGTTCATCATGATCTTCAGCGGCGCCGGCGGCATGTTGCCGAGGTCGGTGGTGGTGCGCTCGAAGGGCAGGGCGCCGGCGTAGATGAAGCCGGTGTCGCCCTCGGCGCAGCTGACCGTGACCGGATCGCCATCGCGGATGCGGTCGAGTGCGTCGCCGGTGCCGACCACCGCCGGCACCCCGAGTTCGCGGGCGATGATCGCGGCGTGGCAGGTACGGCCGCCACGGTTGGTGACGATGGCGGCGGACCGCTTCATCACCGGCTCCCAGTCGGGGTCGGTCATGTCGGCGATCAGCACGTCGCCGGGCTGCACGCGTTCCATGTCGGCCAGCGAGCGCACCACGCGGGCGGTGCCGCTGCCGATCTTGTGGCCGATGGCACGGCCCTCGGACAGCACGTCGCCGCGCTGCTGCAGGGTGTAGCGCTCGATCTGGGTCGCATGCGCGCGCGACTTCACCGTCTCCGGGCGCGCCTGCAGGATGTAGAGCTTTCCGGTGTGGCCGTCCTTGCCCCACTCGATGTCCATCGGGCGGCCGTAGTGCTGCTCGATCACCAGCGCCTGCTTCGACAGTTCCTGCACGTCGGCATCGGTGATCGAGAACCGCGCACGCAGGTCGGCCGGCGTCTCTTCGGTCCGCACGCGCTCGCCGGGCACGTCCGAATACACCATCCGCAGTTGCTTGCTGCCCAGCGAGCGGCGCAGGATCGCCGGCTTGCCGGCCTGCAGGGTGGGCTTGTAGACGTAGAACTCGTCCGGGTTGACCGCGCCCTGCACGACCATCTCGCCGAGGCCGTAGCTGGCGGTCACGAACACCACGTCGCGGAAGCCGGATTCGGTGTCCAGGGTGAACAGCACGCCGGACGCGCCGACGTCCGAACGCACCATCAGCTGCACGCCGGCGGACAGGAACACGTCCTCGTGGGCGAAGCCATGGTGCACGCGGTAGGCGATGGCGCGATCGTTGTACAGGCTGGCGAAGACTTCCTTGACCTTGCGCACCACGTCGTCCGCGCCGGTCACGTTGAGGAAGGTTTCCTGCTGGCCGGCGAAACTGGCGTCGGGCAAGTCCTCGGCGGTGGCGGAGGAACGCACCGCGACGGCGATGTCGTTGCCGCCGGCGTCCGCGCACAGTTGCGCGTATGCGGCGCGGATGTCGGCATCCAGATCGGGCTGCAGCGGGGCGTCGATCACCCAGCCGCGGATCTCGGCGCCGGCGCGGGTCAGCGCCGGCACGTCCTCGACGTCGATGGTGGCCAGCTTGTCGTAGATGCGCGCATGCAGCGTGTTGTGCGCGATGAAGGCCTTGAAGGCGTCGGCGGTGGTCGCGAAGCCGCCCGGCACCGAGACGCCGAGGCCCGACAACTCGCCGATCATTTCGCCGAGCGAGGAATTCTTGCCGCCCACCTGGGCGAGATCGGACAGGCGCAGGTCGTGCAGCCAGAGGACGTTGGCGGTCAAGGCGGGGGCTCCGAGGGGGTGGGGCGGCGCGGG
>JAFLEC010000040.1 GCA_017302095.1 Lysobacterales bacterium
ACCTCCCGCGGCGGGTCGATGTCCTCGATCCGCACCCGCCATTCGCCGCCGGCCTGGCGCGCCGGCAGCCAGCTGCCGAAGGCCGCGAGCAGCGAGCCGGCATGCAGCGGGCCGGTCGGTGAGGGCGCGAAACGGCCACGGTAGGGGGGGCTGGGCATCGGCGGTTTCAGATTGAATTTACGAACGGGCGTCCACACTTCGCCGGAAAGCCGCGACCGGTTCCGCGGCGGGATGCGACCCCATGTTCAAGCGACTGTTCCTGTTCCTGGCGACCAACCTGGCCGTCCTGGCCCTGGTCAGTATCGTCATGTCGGTGCTCGGCGTGAACCCGCGCAGCTTCGGCGGCCTGCTGGTGATGGCCGCGCTGTTCGGCTTCGGCGGCTCGATCATCTCCCTGCTGATGTCGAAGTGGGTCGCCAAGCGCACCACCGGCGCCCACGTCATCGAGCAGCCGCGCAACGAAGTCGAGCAGTGGCTGCAGTCGACCGTGCGCCGGCAGGCGGAGGCCGCGGGCATCGGCATGCCGGAGGTGGCGATCTACGACGCCCCCGAGATCAACGCCTTCGCCACCGGCGCCAACCGCAACAACGCGCTGGTCGCGGTGTCGACCGGCCTGCTGCGCGCGATGGACCGCGACGAGACCGAGGCGGTCCTCGCGCACGAGGTCAGCCACGTCGCCAACGGCGACATGGTGACGATGGCCCTGCTGCAGGGCGTGCTCAACACCTTCGTGATCGTGCTGTCGCGGCTGGTCGGGCGCGCGATCGACGGTTACCTCGGCAACCGCGACGGCTACGGCATCGGCTACTACCTGAGCGTGTTCGTGCTGGACATGGTGTTCGGCCTGTTCGCGTCGATGATCGCGATGTGGTTCTCGCGCCACCGCGAGTTCCGCGCCGACGCCGGTGGTGCCGCGCTGGCCGGGCGCCCGAAGATGATCGCCGCGCTCGAGCGCCTGTCGCGCACCTATGGCGAAAGCACCCTGCCCAAGCAGGTGGCCGCGTTCGGGATCAGCGGTGGCGTCGGCCATGGCCTGCGCCGGCTGCTGATGAGCCATCCGCCGCTGGAAGCGCGCATCGCGGCCCTGCGCAACGCGCAGCCCGATGGCACCGGCGTCCGCCAGGGCGTGGTTGCCTGATCGCGGACACATCCTTCGCATGACGAAGAGCCCGCCATCCGGCGGGCTTTTTCGTGCCGTGCCCCGCGCCTGCTCAGCTGAAGTCGTAGTTCATGTCCGGGCCGGCTGGCGCCAGGAAATCGCCCTGCACGTAATCGACCCCGGCGGAGAACAGCAAGGTCATGCTGGCGGCATCCTGCACGCGGTCGGCGATCGTGTGGATGCGGCGTTCGCCGGCCTGCCGGGCGATTTCGCGGACCTGCTGCTGCGATTGCGCGCTTTTCGACAGGTCTTCCATGAACTGCGGGTCGATCTTGAGCAGTGCCGGCTCGATGTGGGCGAGCAGCTGCAGGGAATTGAGGCCGGCACCGAAGCGTTCGAGCACGATGCGAACCCCCATCGACGCCATCGCGGAGACGAAATCCTGCACGGCACGGAGATTGGTGAAGACCTTCGACTCCTGCACGCCGAGCACAAGGGCATCGCCGGCGACGCCGGTTTCGGACAACAGGCCTTGCACGAAGCCCGGCACCTCAGGATCCAGGATGGCTTCCTGCGACACCGACAGCATCAGTCGCGTGCGCTTGCCCGCGCGCAGTCGCGACCCTGCCAGAGCGACCGCGCGCGACATCGCCCAGCGGTCGATCTTGCCGAGCAGGCCGTGCTCCTCGGCGATCGGCAGGTAGGTGTCGGCTTCCACGGGCACGCCATCGCTGCCGTGCAGGCGGAGGAACATCTCGTACATCTCGCTGCCGTCGCCCTGCAACGCGATCACCGGCTGGAAGTCCAGGCGGAAGTCGTCCTGCTGGATGGCCTGCTCGATCCGAGCCACCCAGGCCGCGATGCGCTCCAGTTCGGCGCGATCCACCGCGCCCGGGTCGTATAGCTCGGCGCGGTTGCCGCCGACCCCGACCGCGGCGACGATGCCCTGGCTCGCCTTGGCCAGGACTTGGCTGGTACTGGCGATCTTCTCGCCGATCTGCACGCCACCGATGCTGACCGTCGCGTTGAGCGAGTGGCTGCCCACCGCCAGCACGTGCGCCGCGAACGCGTCACGGATCCGCTCCGCGAGCTGGGTGGTGGCGACGTGGTCGCTGTCGCGCTGGAGCAGCGCAAGCTGGCGCTCGCCGAAACGGGCCGCGATCGCCTGCGGGGCGCTTGCCTGCAGGCGTTCGCCCATGGCGGCCATCAACTGGTCCGCGGCATCCAGCCCGATCACGTCCAGCAACTGGCTTGCATGATCGGCCTCGATCAGCAACAGGGCATGGTTGGCGCCCTGCGCGGCGGCCTCGGCCACCGCGGCGTCGAGCGAGGCAACGAAGGTGGGCCGGTTGAGCAGGCCGGTGGCGGCGTCCCGCTGCTTGAGGTCCTCCAGCTGGCGGGCGAGCTCAGGATCATGTCCCGCGGCCTGGCGGCGGAAGATCACCTGCTGGCATGGCTCGCCCTCGTACTGCGCGGCGGTGAACTCCATCACCGCAGGAAAATCGCGGCCCTCGATGTCGCGTGCAGTCAGTTCGTAGCGCGGCGGGGGCGCCTCGCCCTTCGACAGGCGCTTGAGCAGCAGCTTGAAATCGGCGACATCCGCCGGCGCGACCAGGTCGAGCAGCGACATGCCTTCGACGTCCTCGAACGCTTCGTAGCCGAACATCTCCAGGTAGGCCTGGTTGGCGCGGATGTGCATGCCTTCGTGGATGTAGGCGATGGGCTCGCGAGAGGAATCGATCAGGCTGTCGCAGCGGCGTTCGGTCTCCCGCATCTGCGATTCGAGCTGCCGCTGCGAGCGTCGTGCGTCGAGGTCGGTCCATGCATTGCGCACGGCCCGCAGCAATTGCTGCGGACGCCCGCGCAGGGCTACTCCGTGCGCACCGAGCGCCTGCACATCATCCAGGATTTCGTCGGTGACTCCGTCGAGCACGGCGAGCAGGGGCACGTCGCGGCCGCTGCCACCGACCACCATGGCCACTTCGTTGAAGGGAAGCTGGCGTGAGGCATGCTCCGCCAGCACCAGGTCGACCGGCTGTTGCGCCAGCATGGTGGCGAGCTCGTCCAGCGATTCGGGACGCAGCGGGCGCACGGCGATGCCGGCATTGCGCAGGCTGCTGACGATGGCCTCTGCCTCGTTGACCTGGTCGTCGACCAAGGTCAGTCGAAGCGCGGTGTCCTTGCCGATGGCCATGCGATGCGGGCGTCCATGGAGCGGGTGTGTGGGCAGGCTACATCATTCCGCGTCCGCGATGCGCCCGGTCGTGGCTCGCAGCGGGGTCTTTCCTGGCTCCCCGGCGATCTCGCGGACCAGGCGCGGAACGAGGTAGCCCGGCAGCCGCGCGGCGAGCCCGGCGTGCAGCCGGAGGGCCTCGCCATCGGGGACTTCGAAGTGGGCCGCGCCGGCCACGCGGTCGAGCTGGTGCAGGTAATAGGGCAGGACCCCGGCGTCATGCCCGCGCTCGCACAGCTCGGCGAGGGCATCGACGTCGTCGTTGACGCCGCGCAGCAGCACCGCCTGGTTGAGCAGGGTGGCGCCGGTCGAACGCAGGGCGGCCAGCGCCGCATCGACGGCGGGATCGAACTCGCGGGCGTGGTTGGCGTGGACCACGATGGTGACCGGCCAGGGCAGGGCGCGCAGCCAGTCCAGCAGGCCGGCCTCCACGCGCTCCGGCAGCACGATCGGCAGCCGGGTGTGGATGCGCAGGCGGCGGACGTGGGGGATCCCGCGCAGGGCATCGGTCAGCTCGACCAGCTTGTGGTCCGCCAGCGACAGCGGGTCGCCGCCGGAGAGGATGACCTCGTGCAGGGTCGGGTCGTCGGCGACCAGGGCGACGGCCTCGCGCCAACCGGCCGCCGCTGCGGTGTCCTCGGCATACGGGTAATGGCGGCGGAAGCAATAGCGGCAGTGCACCGCGCAGCTGCCGGTCGCGACCAGCAGGGCACGTCCCTCGTACTTGTGGATCAGGCCGCCACCGCGCCGGGAGGCGGCGTCGCCGACCGCGTCCAGGCCGAAGCCCGGCACGACCGTGTCCTCGTCCAGCACCGGCAGCACCTGCCGCAGGAGGGGGTCGGCCGGGTCGCCGTGGCGCATCCGCGCGACGAAGCCGCGCGGCACCCGCAGCGGGAACTGCGCTGCCGCGGCATCGGAAATCCCCGCCGCCAGCGTGCCCAGGCCCAGTAGGTCCAGCAGTTCCCGCGGGTCGCGCACGGCCTCGCGCCATAGCGCCTGCCAGCGCCGCGGGGCGGGGTGCTGCATGGGGAGGGGGGCTGCGGGTATCATGTCGCCTGCTGATCCAACGCCTGTCCCGGCCTGCCGGGACGTTCCTGAACCCCACATTCTAAGCCGCCCGTGCGGGTGGCCCCAAGGAGTACCCCATGGCCAGCCTCGGCATGAACGACGTCAAGAACGGGATGAAGATCCTGGTCAACAACGAGCCTTCGATCATCACCGAAACCGATTACGTCAAGCCGGGCAAGGGCCAGGCCTTCACCCGCGTGCGCTACCGCCAGATCCGCACCGGCCGCGTGCAGGAAATCACCATGAAGTCGACCGACTCGGTGGAAGCCGCGGACGTGGTCGACACCGACATGCAGTACCTGTACACCGATGGCGAGTACTGGCACTTCATGAACCAGGAAAGCTTCGAGCAGGTGCAGGCCGACAAGGCCGGCGTCGGCGATGCCGCGAAGTGGATCAAGGGCGAGGAGCAGTGCGTTGTCACCCTGTTCAACGGCAACCCGATCCAGGTGACCCCGCCGAACTTCGTCGAGCTCAGGATCGTGGAGACCGACCCGGGCGTGAAGGGCGACACCGCCGGCACCGGCGGCAAGCCGGCGACGCTCGAGACCGGCGCGGTGGTCCGCGTGCCGCTGTTCGTCGCCCAGGACGAGGTCATCAAGGTCGACACCCGCAGCGGCGAATACGTGTCCCGCGTGAAGTGAAGCGCCTGCTGGTGGCGGGGCTGGCATGGGTGGCGTTTGCGCCCGTCCATGCCGCCAAACCCGATCCCGCCCGCCATCCCACGCCGAACACCTATCGTGGTGCGGGCGTCGGCGAACTGCCGCCGGATGGCCGCGCCAAGGTCATCCGCGAACATTGCCCCGGTGGTGGCCGCGGCCTCGTGCATTTCCTCGAGGTCGATGGCCAGCAGATCCGGGTGCGTGGCACCTGGCCGACCTACCTCGAGCTCGCCCCCGGGCCGCACCGCCTGACGATGGAGTTCGTGGGGCCTGACGCGGGCGTGCGCGGCACCTGGAAGGGCGATGCCAGCGTGGCCCTGGACGCCGTCGCGGGGCAGGTCTACGTGGTGCGCTACCGGCGCGTCGACATCGATGGCTTCCGGGTCTGGGTGGAGCCTTTCGTCGCCCAAGGCTTCGCCGAGGTCGGCGTGTCCACCAGCTACTGCGACCACCCGGTTTACCCGGATCCGCGCCTCCACCAATGACGGCGACGGTCGCGCCTGCCCCGGTCCCGATGCGAGAATCGCGCGATGACGCACGCTGAATCCATCGATCTGCTCATCGAAGCCGGCTGGGTCGTGCCGGTGGTGCCGCACGGCGTGATCCTCGAGGACCATGCCGTCGCCGTGTCAGCCGGCACCATCGTCGCGGTATTGCCGATCGCCGAGGCGCGCACGCGCTTCCACGCCCGGCAGGTCGTGTCGCGGCCAGACGCGGCGCTGATCCCCGGCTTCGTCAATGCCCACACCCACAATCCGATGACGCTGCTGCGCGGGGTCGCCGACGACCTGCCGCTCAAGGTCTGGCTGCAGCAGCACATCTGGCCGATCGAGGGCGCGGTGATCGGGCCCGAGTTCGTGGCCGACGGCGTGGAACTCGCGATCGCCGAAATGCTGCGCGGTGGTACCACCAGCTGCAACGAGAACTACTTCTTCCCCGACGTGCAGGCCGCGACCTACAAGCGCCACGGCTTCCGGGCGCGGATCGGCCTGCCGGTGATCGATTTCCCCACCGCGTGGGCCAGCAGCGACGACGAGTACTTCGATCGCGCCGGCGAGGTCCACGACCAGTGGCGCGACGACGCCCTCGTCGCCACCGCATTCGCCCCGCACGCGCCGTACACGGTCAACGATGCCAACTTCGAGCGCGTCCGGCTGCTCTCCGACCAGCTCGACATCCCGGTCCACCTGCATCTGCACGAGACCGCGCAGGAAGTGCAGCAGTCGCTGGAGCAGCATGGCCAGCGCCCGATCGCGCGCATCGACCGCCTCGGGCTGTTCAACGACCGCCTGATCGCGGTGCACATGACCCAGCTGACCGAAGCGGAGATCCACCTCTGCGCCGAGCGCGGGGTCAGCGTGGTGCACTGCCCGGAGTCCAACCTCAAGCTCGCCTCGGGCTTCTGCCCGGCCTGCGCGCTGGATCGCGCGGGCGTGAACCTCGCCATCGGCACCGACGGCTGCGCCTCCAACAACGACCTCGACATGGTCGGCGAGACCCGCACCGCCGCGTTGCTGGCGAAGGCGGTGGCGCAGGATGCGGCGGCGCTCGATGCCTTCACCGCGTTGCGCGCGGCGACCCTCGGCGGTGCCAAGGCGATCGGGTTCGACCACCTGGTCGGCAGCATCGAACCGGGCAAGCAGGCGGACCTGGCCGGCATCGACTTCTCCGCGCTAGAGACGCAGCCGTTGCACCACGTGGTCTCGCAGCTGGTGTACGCCGCCGGCCGCCATCAGGTCCGCGACGTGTGGATCGCCGGCGTGCGCAAGCTGGAGGACGCCCGGCTGGTCGACATCGACCCCGAGGCGCTGGTCGCGAAGGCGCGCGAATGGCGCCAGCGGATCGCCGCGGTGCGCAGCGCATGAGCGCCGCATCGGGCAATTTCTCGCAGGCCGAGCTCGACAAGTTCGACGAGCTGGCGCAGCGATGGTGGGACCCGCAGGGCCCGCAGAAGGCCCTGCACGCACTGAACCCGCCGCGCCTGGCCTATGTCGCGGAACGCGCCAGCCTGCGCGATGCGGCGGTGCTCGACGTCGGCTGCGGCGGTGGCCTGCTGAGCGAGGCGCTGGCGCGTGCCGGTGCCCGCGTCACCGCCATCGACCTCGCGCCGAACCTGTTGAAGGTGGCCCGCCTGCATGGCCTCGAATCCGGGGTCAAGGTCGCGTATCGCGAGGTGGCGGTGGAGCGCCTTGCCGAAGAGGCGCCGGCCGCGTTCGACGCCATCACCTGCATGGAGATGCTGGAGCACGTGCCGGATCCCGCGGCGGTGGTGCGCGCCTGCGCGACCCTGCTCAAGCCCGGCGGCCAGCTGTTCCTGTCCACCCTCAACCGCACGCCGGCCGCGTTCGCGCTGGCGATCGTCGGCGCGGAATACGTGGCGCGCCTGTTGCCGCGCGGCACCCACCAGTACCGCGACTTCATCCGGCCGTCGGAGCTGGCGGGCTGGCTGCGCGAGGCCGGCCTCGCGCTGGAGGACGTCAGCGGCCTGGCCTACGAGCCCTGGCGCAACAGCGCGCGGCTGGTGGCGCGCACCGACGTCAACTACCTCGCCTGCGCGCGCAAGCCGGCATGACCGCCGTCCGTTTCCCCGCGCTGGTGCTGTTCGACCTCGACGGCACCCTGCTCGACAGCGCGCCCGACATGGCGGCGACGGTCAACCGCATGCGCGGCGCGCGCGGGCGGCCGCCGATGGCGCTGGAAGCGTTGCGCCCGCATGTGTCCAAGGGGTCGCGGGCGATGAGCGCGGCGGCGTTCCCGGAGCTCGGCGGCGAGGTGCCTGGCGAGATGATCCGCGAGTTCCTCGACGTCTACGAACAGGAACTCGGCCGGCACGGGCTGCCGTTCGACGGCGTGGCCGAATTGCTGGATGCGATCGAGGCCGCAGGCAGCCGCTGGGGCATCGTCACCAACAAGCCCGAGTACCTCGCCCGGCAGGTGCTGCCGAAGCTGGGCTGGGACACCCGCAGCGCGATCCTGGTCGGTGGCGACAGCCTGCCGGAGCGCAAGCCGCATCCGTTGCCCCTGCTGCACGCGGCGGAGGTGCTGGGCGTCGGCATCGACGAATGCGCCTACGTCGGCGACGACGAACGCGACATCGCCGCCGCGCGCGCCGCCGGCATGCGCTCGATCGTCGCGCTCTGGGGGTATCGCCTTCCCGGCGACGATCCCTTGGCCTGGGGTGCCGATGCGCTGGCTGCGATTGCGTGCGATCTGCTTGATGCAGCGCCATGGCAGGACGCGCCATGAGCGACCGCGAGGCGCTGCAGGGCTTTCTCGACAAGTGGCGGGCGCGTTGGCCCGAGTGGCGGGTGGCCGAGGCGTTCGTGCCAGTACCGGAACGTGAACGCGCGGCGGCGTGGTTGTCGCTGCGCGAGGAGCTCGGCCAAGCTGCATGGGGCGGGGAGGATCCGCGCCCAGGCGAGGCCAAGCTGGCCTGGTGGGCCGAAGAACTGGATGGCTGGACGCGGGGTCGGCGCCGCCATCCGCTGGGTGTGCTGCTGCAGAAGGTCGAGGCTCCCTGGGACACGCTGGCGGCCTGCCTGCCGGCGCTGCGTGCGAGCCGCGAACGCCCGGTCAGCCTGGACGCCGCCCTGTTCGTGCTCGAGCCGTATGCCGAAGCCATGGCGGGCATATCGCAGCACCTGTTCGAAAGCCGGTCGCCGGCGCCGGCGCGCAACGTGGTGGTCTCGCTGCTCGCCGAGCGCTTGCTCCTGAACGCATTCGGCGTGACCCCGTTGGGCGACCTTGATGTACGCGGCTGGGCGCGCGGTCTGCTGGACCAGTGGCCTCCGCCTGGCGATGGCACGCGTCCGGGCCGGGTGCACGCGGCGATCGTGCGCGGGCGTCTCTCGCGCTTTGCCGGGGGCAAGCCGCCGCCCATGCCCGCGCTCTCGGTGGCGCTGGCCGCCTGGCGCGCGGCGCGCGCCTGAGACGCAATGTTGCGCGGGCGCTCACGCACGCGCCGGTAGAATCGCGCCATGGAATCGCGCACGCCCCACCCGCAACCATTGCCCGACGTCGCCCACGAGGCGGCTTCGCTGGCGCGTCCGCTGGACTGGGTCGGCATGGACGGCATGTCCCTGCCGATCCGCCTGGCCACCGCCGAAGGCGCGCCGTTGCTGGTCCCCGCCGAGGTCGATGTCGCGGTGGACCTGCGCGAGGCCGATGCGCGCGGCATCCACATGTCGCGCCTGTACCTGCTGCTGCAGGAGGAAATGGCGAACGAACCGCTGACCGCGCCCGGCCTGCGCCGCCTGCTGGATGCCTGCATCGGCTCGCAGCAGGGGCTGGCGACCCGCGCGCGGCTGCGCCTGCGCTACGAACACCTCCTGCTGCGGCGCGCGCTGGTCAGCGCGAATGCCGGTTGGAAGCGCTACCCGGTCGAGGTCGATGCCGAACTGCGCGATGGCCACCTGTCGCTGTCGTTGGGGTTTGCGGTCGAGTACTCGAGCACCTGCCCGGCGTCGGCGGCGCTGTCGCGACAGGCCAATGCCGCACGCTTCGACGCCGATTTCGCCGGCGTGCGGCCGCTGTCGAATGCGCAGGTGCGCGACTGGCTGGCATCGCCGCGCGGGCTGGCGGCGACCCCGCATGCGCAGCGCAGCAGCGCCAGGGTGCGTGTCGACCTGAAACCCGCGTTCGCCGAACTGCCGCTGGCGGCCCTCGTCGACGCGGTCGAGGCCGCGTTGGGCACGCCGGTGCAGACTGCGGTCAAGCGCGAGGACGAACAGGCCTTCGCCGAGGCCAACGCCGCCAACCTGATGTTCTGCGAGGATGCCGCGCGCCGCGTGGCATCGGTGCTGGCGGGCGATTCGCGTGTCGCGGCGTGGCAGGTGCGGGTGGCCCATTTCGAGAGCCTGCACCCGCACGATGCGGTGGCCAGCGTCTCGGGTCGGAATTCGTAGCGGAGCGAGGGCGTCTAGTGCGTCTGGCGGCTCGCGACGCCGCCATCCGAGCGATGGCACGAACAGAGGCGGTAGGCGCCATCGTGCCGGTAGGGCTATTGCGCTCGGGCACCAGCAGCGGGTCGATCCGCACGTAGAACCGCGCCGCGGGATGATGCGGCGTGCCGGGTTCCGCAACGCGCCGCCGCGCGGGATGAGAGCAGTCCTGCGGCAGTTACTTCCCGTGCTCGAGCACCAGCAGCGGGTCGATCCGCACGTCGAACCAGTTCATGCCCCAATGCAGGTGGGGGCCCGTCACGCGTCCGGTGGCGCCCACCGCGCCGATGACCTCGCCTTGGCGCACCACGTCGCCGGGACGCACGTCGATCCGCGACAGGTGCAGGAAGTTGCTGCTGATGCCGTGGCCGTGGTCGAGGACCACGGTGCCGCCCGTCAGGTAGAGGCCGGCATCGGCGAAGCTCACCACGCCATCGGCGGGCGCCTTGACCGGCGTGCCCGTGGGCGCGGCGATGTCCATGCCCGAGTGCGGCGACTTCGGCGCGCCGTTGTACACCCGCTGGTTGCCGAAGCGGCCGCTGATCCGTCCTTCCACCGGCCACGCGAAACGCTGCGCGAAGCCGGTGCGCGGGTCGTCGCGCTCGCGGGCGGCGACGACCCGAGCCTGTTCGCGTTCGATGCGATCGGCGATCGCCTTCGGCGGGTCCACGGTCGCGGGCGGCACGCCGTCGATGCGTTCGATCGGCCAGTCGCGCGCGGTGATCGCGATGCGGTGCTCGATCCAGCCGGTGGCCGGTTGCTTGATCCGCAGCACCGCCTCGCCCGTCGCGTCGCGCCCGATGCCGAACACGAAGCTGCCGTAGGGCGTGACCCGCAGCGTCCGGCCCGCGTATTCCACGATCGCGGCGGGATGCGTGTTGCCGATCACCATCGCGCCCTGCGAGGCGCTGGCGGGCAGGCGGGTCGCACGCGCCGGGATCGCGCCGTCGCCGCCGATCGCGGGTTCGGGCGCTGGTGCGGTTTGCGCGAGTCCGACGCCAGCCACGGCCAGCAGCAAGAGCGACAGGGCCGCGCTGCGCGCCATCAACGGTCGAAGCGCAGGCGCTGGCCTGCGGGTGCGCCGACCAGCGCCTTGCCATCCCAGGCCAGGATGCCGTTCACCCAGGTGGCGGCGATGCGCGAACGGAACGTGGTGCCCTCGAACGGCGACCAACCGCACTTGCTCAGGACGTCCTCGCGACGGACCGTGTACGGCGTGTCGTCGACCAGCACCAGGTCGGCGGCGTAACCCTCGCGCAGGAAACCGCGCCCGGCGACGTCGAACAGCTGCGCCGGGGCATGGGCGAACTTCTGTACCACCTGCGCGGTGCTCATCCGGCCCTCGTGGACCAGCTCCAGCGCGGCGTTGAGCGCGAACTGCACCAGCGGCAGGCCGCTCGGGGCCGCGGCGTAAGGCTTGGCCTTTTCCTCCAGCGTGTGCGGGGCGTGGTCGGTGGCCAGCACGTCGAGCACGTCGTCGGCCAGCGCCTGGATGATCGCCTCGCGGTCGTGCGCGTCCTTGATCGCCGGGTTGCACTTGATCAGGTTGCCCAGCCGCGCATAGTCCTCGCGCGCGAAGCGGGTGAAGTGCACGCAGGTCTCGGCGGTGATCCGCTTGCGGCTGCCGTCGGCGCGCACCAGCGGGCCACGCTCGAACAGCGCCAGCTCGTCGGCGGTGCTGATGTGCAGCACGTGCAGGCGGCTGTCGTGGCGGCGCGCCAGTTCGAGCGCGAGGCGGGTGGACTTGATGCAGGCCTCGCGCGAGCGGATGTCGGGGTGGCAGGCCACCGGGATGTCCTCGCCGTAGCGCGCCTGGTACTCGGCGAACGCCGCGTCGATCATCGGCGTGTCTTCGCAGTGGGTGATGATCGGCGTCGGCGCCTCGCGGAACACCGCGTCGAGGATGACCGGGTCGTCGACCAGCATGTTGCCGGTGGAGGCGCCCATGAACACCTTCAGCCCCGGGGTCGCGCGCGGGTCGATCGCGCGGATCGCGTCGAGGTTGTCGTTGCTGGTGCCCATGTAGAAGGCGTAGTTCGCGCGGGCGCGCCCGGCGGCGCGTCGGTACTTGTCCTCCAGCGCGTCGGCATCCAGCGTCGGCGGGCTGGTGTTGGGCATGTCCATGAAGCTGGTCAGGCCGCCGGCGACCGCCGCCGCGGATTCGCTGGCGAGGTCGGCCTTGTATTCCATGCCCGGTTCGCGGAAATGCACCTGGTCGTCGATCATCCCGGGCAGCAGGCGGCGGCCGCCGGCATCGACGACGGTTTCGCCTTCACGCGCGGACAAGCTCCCGCCGACCTGCTCGATGAGGCCGCCGACGAATCGCAGGTCGCCGTCGAACTCGCGGCCTTCGTTGACCAGGCGGGCATTGACGATCAGCGTGGAGGCCATGGCGGTTCCTATTCAGGTGGGACGGGGTCGTGCCCGCCGGGGTGCAGGGGGTGGCAGCGGCCGATGCGCCGGGCCGCCAGCCAGCTGCCCTTGAGCGCGCCGAAGCGGCCAATCGCTTCCATCGCGTATTCCGAACAACTGGGGACGAACCGGCAGCGGGTCCCCAGCAGGGGGCTGATCCAGCGCTTGTAGCCGCGCAGCAGCGCGATGAGGATTTGGTCGATCACGTGGCCTGTCAACGGCCGCGCAGGGGGTGGGCGCGGTTGCCGCTGTCTCCCCGGCAGGGTATAACAGCGCGCTTTCCCGTCTCAAGGGAACACCGAGGAACACCCGCACGTGGCAGCGAAGAAACCCGCGAAGAAGGCCGCCAAGCCGGCCAG
>JAFLEC010000041.1 GCA_017302095.1 Lysobacterales bacterium
TCACCTCGTGCGTTCTGCGGGGGATCAAAACGTGCGTCGCACCCGGGTCCGCTGACAGGTCCGGCACCGGATGCGCCACCCACCTTACGGACGCGCTCTGAACATGCCTTGCCGCGCAGCCTGAACGGCAACGTCTCCTTAACCACCGCACCGCGCATTCGTGCGATGCGGGCGGCGGCCACGTTGAGCGCCCTCGCGGCGCGGGGCATGATGCCCGCTTTGCCGAGGACCGCCCGTGGCCGACTGGATCCAGCGCATCCGCGACGTGCCCGACTTTCCCAAGCCGGGCATCGTGTTCAAGGACATCATGCCGATGCTGGCCGACCCGGCCGCCAACGCCGCCGCGATCGAAGCCCTGGCCGCGCCATGGCGCGAGACCCCGATCGATGCGGTGATGGCGATCGAGGCGCGCGGCTTCCTGCTCGGCGCGCCGCTCGCGCGCGAGCTCGGCGTCGGCCTGGTGCCGGTGCGCAAGCCCGGCAAGTTGCCCGGTCGCGTGATCGAGCAGCGCTACGCCCTGGAGTACGGCGAGGACGCGCTGCAGGTGCAGGCCGACGCCCTGCCGCCCGGTTCACGCGTGTTGCTGGTCGACGACGTGCTCGCCACCGGCGGCACCCTCGCCGCGGCCCGTGGCCTCGCCGAGGCCCTGCAAGCGGAGGTGGTCGGCGCGGCGGTGCTGCTCGAGATCGCCTTCCTCGGCGGCAGGTCGCGCTGGAACGGCGGCGCGCCCCTGCGCGCCGCGTGGGTGCCGTGACCGCGCCTCAGCGCGCGGCGTCGACCTTGCGCAGCCAGGCGATCAGGCCCGCGAAGTAGGCCTGCTGGTCGTCGTACATCGCCATGTGGCTGCCGTTCGGCAGGTAGAGGTAGTCGCCGCGCGGGAACTGCCGGCTCATCATCTGCATGTACTTCGGATCCATGGTGTCGTGCTCGGCGCCGATCACCAGGGTGGGCACCGGGATCTTCTTCAGGTCGGCGGTGCGGTCCCATTCCAGCAGGATGCCGCTGGCGCCCATCTCGCTGGGCCCCTGCATCGGCACGTAGACCGCCTTGTTGGTCTTGGAGAACGCACGCTGCACCGGCTCCGGCCACTGCGCGGCGGGCAACCGCAGCACGTGCTGTTCGTAGTACGGCAGCAGCAATTCCTCGTAACGCGGGTCGGTGTACTTGCCGGCGGCCTCCAGCGCACGGATCTCCTGCAGCACCTTCGGGTCCATGCGCGGGATGAGGACGTCGTGCGCATAGCGGTTGTAGGCCGGGATGCTCGACACCATGTTCGAGACCACCAGGCACTTCAGGTGCTGCGGATACTTCAGCGCGTACTCGATCGCGAGGATGCCGCCCCAAGAATGCCCGAGCACGCAGAAGTCCTCGGCATCGAGTCCCAGCGCCTGGCGCACCTGCTCGACCTCTTCGACGAACCGGTCCACCGACAGCAACGGCGCCATGTCCTTCGGCTGGTCGCTGTAGGCCGAGCCCAGCTGGTCGTAGTAGTAGTACTCGACGCCCGCGCCCGGCAGGAAGCTGTCGAAGGCCTCGAAGTATTCGTGGGTGGCGCCAGGGCCGCCGTGCAGCAACAGCAGCTTCAAGGTCGGGTTGTTGCCGACCCGCTTGGTCCACACCCGGAAATCGCCTTGCGGGGTGTGGATCGGGATCATCCGCACCCCGCCGGAGAACGCGTCGGCACGCCCGGTGTTGTCGTGGTAAGACGCCAGCGTCGGCGGATCGGCGGCCACCGCGCTTCCCGCCAGCAGCAAGCCCAACACACATCCAAAGATCGCGCGCATCGCCCTTCCCCTGAGGTCACGAAGCCTGCACTGTACGCGGCCTGCGGCAGCGCCGCGATCCCTTCACATCGCGCTGCGGCGACACGCTAGGCTGCCGGCTTTTCCCGCACGCCAAGCCATGCTGCGACCCGCCAAGCCCGACAACGAAGCCGAGCGCCTGCGCGCGCTGCAACGCCATGACATCCTCGATTCCGCACCGGAGGCGGCGTTCGACGACCTGGTCGCGATCGCCGCGGCGATCTGCGGCATGCCGATGGCCTCGGTGACACTGGTCGATGCCGATCGCCAGTGGTTCAAGGCACGCATGGGCCTGGAGGACAGCGAAACCCCGCGCGATGCCGCCTTCTGCGCGCACGCGATCCTGCGACCGCACGAGACCATGGTGGTTCCCGACGCGCGCGAGGACGACCGCTTCCGCGACAACCCCTACGTGACCGGGGCGCCGGGCATCCGCTTCTACGCCGGCGCGCCGCTGCTCGACGCCGAGGGCCTGCCGATCGGCACTTTGTGCGTGATGGACAGCGAACCGCGCGTGCTTGATGCCGTGCAGCAGGCAGCCCTGCAGGCGCTGTCGCGGCAGGTGTCGGTCCTGCTCGAGTTGCGGCGGACCAGCCGCGCACTGCGGCTGCAGCTGCAGGAGCGCGCTTGGTACGAGGAGCAACTGGTGAAGTTCAGCGATGCGCTGGAGCTGGCCAATGCCGACCTCAACGAACAGGCACGCCTCGACGCACTGACCGGCCTGTGCAATCGGCGCGCGCTGGTCGCCACGCTGGAGCAGGCGCTGGCGGCGGGGCGGCCGTTCTGCCTGGCACTGTTGGACATCGACCACTTCAAGGCGATCAACGATACCCATGGCCATCCGGCGGGCGACGAGGTGCTGGTGCAGGTGGCCGCCACCCTGCGCGCGACCAGCGCCGGACACGGCCTGCTGGCGCGCCACGGCGGCGAGGAGTTCGCGTGGCTCTTGCCCGAGGTTGACCTTGCGCAGGCAACGCTGCAATGCGAGTACGCGCGCGAGGCGGTCGCGTTCGCTTCGCAGGCGTTGCCGGTGACGATCAGCATCGGCGTCTGCGCCCACCAGCCGGGCGAGCCCGCGGCCGGACTGCTGCAGCGCGCGGATGCAGCGCTCTACGCGGCCAAGCGGGGCGGGCGCGACCGGGTCGTCGCCGGCTGAACCGCGGGGCGGCTCAGGCCTTCTTCACGAACTCCGACTTCAGGCCCATCTGCCCGATCCCCTCGACCTTGCAGTCGATGTCATGGTCGCCGTCGACCAGGCGGATGTTGCGCACCTTGGTGCCGACCTTGACCACCAGCGACGAGCCCTTGAGCTTGAGGTCCTTGATCACGGTGACGGTATCGCCGTCCTGCAGGACGTTGCCCACCGCGTCGCGCACCACCCTCGCCGCTTCCTCGGTGTCGGCCTGCGCCGGCGACCACTCGTGCCCGCACTCCGGGCACAGCAGCAGGGCGCCGTCCTCGTAGGTGTAGGTGGAGGCGCATTGCGGGCACGGCGGCAAGGTGGACATGGGGCAACCAAAGGCGGGCGAAGCGGCGATTTTACGCCCCGCCAGACCTTGGCGCCGTGGAAGTGCCGGCGCCACCATGGCACCGGCACTTTCCCCGCGTCGTCAGGTGTTCGGTGCACCACACCCCTGCAGGTCGGCCACCGACGTCGCCTTCATCGCGCACTCGTAGTGACGCTTGGTCACCATCCCGGTATCCGCGCAGGTCTGGGAATCCTTGGCCAGCTGCTCCTCGCCGAGCACGCCCGCCGCATCCATGCCATCGAGCTTGTAGGTGTACTCGTAGTAGGCACGGCAATCCGCGGCGCTGAGCTCGCGCGAATCCGATCCGGCCGTGCCGCCGCATCCCGCGAGCACCAAGCCCGCAACGACCACGCACGCAAACATTTGCATCCTCACGCCGGTCTCCCCGTAAGCGGCGCGCTTCGCCGCCCACGGAAGATAAAGAGGCAGCGACGGAGCGACAATCGGGCCATCCGCGGGGGCACGCGGCTTGGGGGACCAACGCATCCCAGGCGCAGACTAACGCCCCACTTCAGTCCAGCGTGCCCAGCGGCAGCACCAGCTCATCGACGGGGTAGCCGCGCTGCGCCGCGCGCGCGACGATCGCGTCGTACTGCGATCGCGCCATGGTCGGCGTCCGCGACAATATCCACAGGTACTTGCGACTGGGGCCGCCGACGACGGCCCACTGGTAGTCCGGATCCAGGTCGACGACCCAGTAGTCGGCCCACACCATCGGCACCCAGGCGAGCCAATCGGGGGCGAAGCGCACTTCGAGCTGTCCCGGCTGCCCGGGCACCGGGCGCGCAACGCCTTCCGACACCATCCGCTTGCCCTGCTTGTCTTCGCAGGCATTGCGTACGCCGATCTTGCCGTCGCTGCGGGGCGTGTAAGTCGCGGTGATGTTCGCAGCGCAATTGCGCTGGAAGAACATCGGCACGTGGGCGATCTCGTGCCACTGCCCCGAATAGCGTTGCAGGTCGAGGGCGGAGACCGCGACGTTGGGCAGGGGGGCGTCCTGCGCATGCGCGGTAGCAGCGGCGAACAACAAGGTGAGCGGCAGCAGGTGCTTCATCGGGTCGACTTCGATGCGTGGGGTTGCCCAGCCTGCCGTGCACCGCGTGGCTGCCGGGTGAATGCCCGGATCAGGCAAGGGCTTCGGCTTCGACGAGCAGCCGACCCGGCGTCGGGGCCAACACGCCCGCCACCAGCGCATCGGCGATGCGCGCCGCCCTGCTCGGGCGCCAGCCCCGTGGCAGCAACGGGCGCAACACGCGCGACAGCACCAAGGCTGCGCGTTCGCCCGGTCGCCGCTCCTGCCGCTCGCCGTCGATCAGGCCGGGCCTGACCATTACCAGCGACGGGAATCCCAGCGCCTCCAGCGCCGCTTCAAGCTCGCCCTTCACCCGGTTATAGAAGACGCGCGATTCCGGATCCGCGCCCATCGCGGAGTTCAAGGCGAACACCCGCGCACCGCGCTGGCGTGCCTGCCGGGCGACCTGCAGCGGGTAATCGAGATCGACGCGGCGGAAGGCCTCGCGCGATCCGGCGCGGGCCATGGTCGTGCCGAGCGTGCACACCACCGCATCCACATCCCACCAGGCGGCATCGGTCGGCAGCGCCTCGAAGTCCACGACGGGATTGACGAGGCGCGGGTCGGAGAACGGCAATGGCGCGCGCGTCGGCGCCACCACCCGCGAGACCTGCGAAGCCGCCAATAGCCGCGGCAACACCAGGCGACCGACCAGTCCGGTCGCACCCACGTGCAGGATCTCCATCACGCACCTCGCGTCTAAACAGCGGTGGCGATGATGCCATCGCCACGTGTGCAGTCGGCATCGGGCCGGCGGTCAGCGCCCGCCGGAGCCGGCAGGCGCTTCGTAGCCACGGTAGCGTTCGGCGACGCCGGGATCGAGCGCCTGCGCCTTGTCGAAGTCGGGCTTCGCGCCGGCCTCGTCGCCGAGTGCGCGCTTGGCAAGTCCACGCACGTGCCAGGAGGACGCGATCCCGGGATTCAACGCGATCGACCTGTCGTCGTCGGCGACCGCCTCGCGATGGCGACCGCTTCGATAGTGGATATAGGCGCGAGAGTTGTAGGCATTCCAGCCATCCGGTGCCAATGCGATCGCGCGATCGCAATCCGACCGGCCGGCGTCGAACTCGCTCAGCATGGCCCGCACCCAGCAGCGCGCGTCGTGGCCGGCCGCATTGTTCGGCGCCAGCGCGATCGCCTGGCCATAGGCTGCATCGGCATCGCGGAACTTCTTCAGCCCTTCCAGCGCCGCGCCGCGCGCCATCTGCGCGCGCAGCGACTCCGGTTGCAGCCTGGCCGACGCATCCGCATCCGCCAAGGCCGCCGCATGGTCCTTCAGGCGAAGGTGCGAGACCGCACGCGCGTGGTACAGGTCGCCATCCTCCGGCCGCAGCTTGATGGCATGGTCGAGGTCGGCTTTCGCCAGACCCGGCTTGTCCTCGCGCAGGCGGAACCCGGCCCGCGCCGCCAGCCACATGGCCCGCTGCTTGTCGGTCGTGGCTTGCGCGTCGAGCAGCCGGGTGCAGGCCGCGATCCCGGCCATGATGTCGCCACCGGCATCCGCGCAGGCCATGCCCTCGTGTTCGGATGCGCTCAGGGCCGGGTCGGTCGCCTGCGGGATCTCCGCCTTCCATTCGTGCCCGTGGCCGCCTTCCAGCAACTGCATCCGGCTGCGCTCGTAGTTCGCGTTCTGGCCGAACTTGGTGGTGCGCTCGTCCTCGTACATCTCGACCACGCCGGTGCCGCGGTGGATCACCACGAAGCCGCTGTCGACCACGGAAATCGTCTCGGGCAGTGCCTCACGCTCGGCTGCGGTGATCTTGCGGTCGTACAGCCGCTCCATCGTGGCCAGCAGCACGCCCGCGCCCTTCACCGGGTCGATCTCGACTTTCCATTCGCCGATCACGTCCTCGGGATCGTCCTCGGAGACGTACATCCCGAAGGTCATCGTCGCCGGGAAGTTGCCCACCTGCAGCGGATTCTCGATCTCGGTCGCGGTCTCGTAGCTCGCGCCATCCTCCACCCCGCCGCCGGTGAAGAAGGCGTAGTAGGACGGTTGCCGCGCGAGCAGGGCCCCCAGCACCTGCGTCGAGGTGGTCTTGGCGAGGACGGCGTCCAGCCTGGCCACCGCCTCTGCCTCCGCCTTCGGCCGCTGCGCCGGGTCGGTCACCGCCTTGCCGATCCCGTCCTGTACCTGCGCCACCATCACCGGCCGCAATGCGGCACGCATGCGCGCGGCGATGTCCTCGACATCGACCAGCGCCTTGAAGCTGCCGTCCGGATCGAGCGCCACCTTCAAGGGCACCCCGTCCAGCTGGCGCATGGCCGCTGCCACCGCGCGATCGCCCTCATCGCCGCCCTCGAGGTATTCGTGGTGGCTGTCGGTACCGACCCAGTGCTGCAGCACGCCGTCCTTGTCGACGGCCACAGTGCGGATCTCCGCCTTGCCGGTGGTCACCGCCTTCTCGCGCTTGCCCGGACCGCTGTCGCTTTCCACGTGCTCGGTGGCATAGCGCAGCACCAAGCCGGGCTTCCACGGAATCGGCGTGGTGATGGTCTCGGCCTTTGCGTCTGCCTGTGCGGCCGGCGCACCGGCGGGCACTGGCGCCTGTACCGCCGACTGCGGCGGCAAGGCGAAGGCCGCCCCGCTGAATGCCGCCAACAGGCTGGCGTGCAGCAGCAGGGCCTGCATTCGCTGGCCGCGCATGCGGCGGATGGATCGGGACATCCTCGTCTCCTGGTCTGCGTTCCAGGCGGGGATGCTAAAGGCCGGAGCGACGCGGTACGAGCGTCAGGAATCCACTTCGCACCTGCACCGCAGCGCAAGCGGCGCGCGGGCCATCACTCCGGATCGAGGTTGATCCGCACGCCCTTGACGGTGTTTTCGACGATGCTCACCGAGAAGTTGCGCTCGCCGCGGCCCTTCTTGACCAGCACGTCCTCGCCGTCGTCGACCTCGACCTTGAAGCGCTTGCCGGCCGCCGCGCGCAGGCCGTCGCGCACGTCGCGGGCCACGCCATTCTCGCTGCGGCCCTTGCGGATCTCGACGGTCGCCGCGACCGGCTCGCCCTCCTCGGGGACGAGCTGCAGCACGATGCGACCCGCCGATTCGGCATTGCCGCTGAATTCCAGCCGCCATTTGTTGTCGGCCCCGCGGGCTTGGGCGAGGGTGGCGACGACGAGCAGGGCGAAGGCGAGCAACAGGCGACGCATGGGGAATCCTCGGGCGGGCGATGGCGGGATCGTCCGCCGGCCGCTCGATCCCGGCAATCGGCCCATGGGCCTATCGGTGTGCGGCGGCTAGGGCGCGCCGTCGGCGGCGCGGGTGGCCGTCCAGTTGAACAGGAACCGCCGGTGCTCGGCCCAGGTCTGGCCCTCGGCGCGGTCGCCGGCCAAGCAGACTGCGGTGTGGTAGGGCCCGACGCCATCGCTGGTGCGGAAGCTGGCGCACAGGCGGCCGCGGTCGCGCTTCCAGCGGCCGCCCTCGATCGCGCTGTTGTAGAAGCTGCCGGTCACACTGCCGTCGTCCTGCAACGCCAGGTCCATCGGCTGGGTGTAGGGCTTGCCGGGCTCGCTGGAGAGATCGACCACCCAGCGCCCAGCGAGCCCCGGCTCGGCGGCGGCGAGGGCCAGGGGCGGGAGCGCGAGCAACAGGGCAAATGCTTGGACGGGTATCCGCATGGTGGTTCCTTGTGGTGGACACGATGTGCGGCCCCGCCTCGATCGCCGCGGGCGGCCTGCACCTGTCCTGCTACGCGCCGGCATGGGTTCCGGATGCCGTAGCGCGCAGTAAAGTCGCGGTTCCCGTTTCCGAAGGACGCACGATGACCCTGATGGACCTGCGCAGCGACACCGTGACCCGGCCGACCGAAGCGATGCGCGCGGCGATGCACGCGGCGGCGGTCGGCGACGACGTCTACGGCGAGGACCCGACGGTCAATGCGCTGCAGGAACGCCTGGCCGGCGACCTCGGCTTCGAGGCCGGGCTGTTCGTGCCGACCGGCACCCAGTCGAACCTGCTGGCGTTGCTGGCGCATTGCGAGCGCGGCGACGAATACCTGGTGGGCATGGACGCCCACACCTACAAGTTCGAGGGCGGCGGCGCGGCGGTACTCGGCTCGATCCAGCCGCAACCGATCGTCCAGGCCGAGGACGGCTGCCTGCCGCTCGACCGGGTGGCCGCGGCGATCAAGCCGGTGGATCCGCATTTCGCGCGCACCCGCCTGCTCGCGCTGGAGAACACCTGGCACGGCCGTGCGCTGCCGCTCGACTACCTGCGCGATGCCGCGGCGTTCGCCCGTGACAAGGGGCTGGGCATCCACCTCGACGGCGCACGCCTGTTCAACGCGGCGGTCGCCTGCGGCGTGCCCGCGCGCGACATCGCCCGCCATTTCGACACCGTGTCGGTCTGCCTGTCGAAGGGACTCGGCGCGCCGGTGGGCTCGGTGCTGGTCGGCCCGCATGCGCTGATCGACAAGGCCCGCCGCTGGCGCAAGGTCTGCGGCGGCGGCTGGCGCCAGGCCGGGATGCTCGCCGCGGCCTGCCTGCATGCGCTGGACCACCACGTGGCGCGCCTCGCCGACGACCACGCGCTTGCTGCACGGCTGGCGCAGCGGCTCGCCGGCATCGACGGCCTGGCCGTGCTGGGCCAGCACACCAACATGGTCTTCATCGACGTTCCGGTGGAGCGCCTGCGCGCGCTGGATGCGCACCTGCGCGAGGCCGGCATCCGCATCAGCATCGGCTACCTGCCGACCCTGCGGCTGGTCACCCACCTCGACGTCGACGACGCCGGCATCGACCGCACCGCGGAGGCGTTCGCGCGGTTCTTCGCGGCGGCTTGAGGGCATGCTCGCGGCGCCTTCATGCGTTGCAGGCAGGCCCCTTGCACCGTCGAGAGCGCCTGCCGTTCATGTTTCCACGCCGAATTGCTGTAGGGTGGCGCCACTGTCCAAGGCGGGATCACGGTACATCGTGACTCCGGTGCTGTAGATCAAATCGGTGACATGGTCGAAGACGACCACTCCAGACGATCCGCCTCATCGCTTCGCGTTACCCCTTGCTCGATGCAGTCGCAGCACCGCCCCGCGGGCTGCGTAACCCCAACTGTCACAAGGAGTAACACCATGTCCAATCGCGAGAGCGGCACCGTCAAGTGGTTCAACGACGCCAAGGGCTTCGGCTTCATCACCCCGGAGAGCGGCGCCGACCTGTTCGTGCACTTCCGTTCCATCCAGGGCAGCGGCTTCAAGTCCCTGCAGGAAGGCCAGAAGGTGACCTTCAAGGTCGCGCAGGGCCAGAAGGGCCTGCAGGCCGAGGAAGTCCAGGCCGTCTGAGCCAGCCGCGGCGCTCCGCGCGCCACGGCGCAAGACCCGAACCCCGCACGGCGACGTGCGGGGTTTTTCGTTGGCGGGAAAGCCGGCATGCCGAGCGGCATTTGTGGCGCCAAGGGTTTTCCCGTCTACTTGCACGCATGACCCGCCACGCCCTGCTCGCCGCCCTCTGCCTGCTTGCCGCCTCTTCGTGCACCGGCGTGCGCGAACGCGAAGCCGCCGCGCCCACGCTGACCCTGGCGAGCTGGAACATGGAACACCTCGCCGAGCACGACGGCTCCGGCTGCCGCCCGCGCACCGAGGCCGACTACGCCGCGATGCGCAGCTATGTCGACGCACTGGATGCGGACGTCGTCGCGTTCCAGGAAGTGGAATCGAAGGCCGCCGCCGAACGCGTGTTCGACCCGGCCCGCTACACGATCGAAATCGAAGCGCGCGTCGGCACCGGTCGCAAGGGCGAATGCGGTGGCCGTCCCGGCCTGACCGTGAACGCGCAAAGGACCGGCTTCGCGATCCGCAAGGGCGTGGCCTTCGAGCGCCTGGCGGACGTCACCGCGCTGCAGGTCGGCAATCCGGACCTGCGCTCGGGCGTCGACCTGGTCGTGCGCCCGACGGGCGGCGCGCCGATCCGCGTGCTGTCGGTCCACCTCAAGGCCGGCTGCACCGCGGGCGACCGCAACGAGGCCTGCCCGGTGCTGCAGCAGCAGGTGCCCGTGCTCGAGCAGTGGATCGACGCGCGTGCGACCGAAGGCCTGCGCTTCGCCGTGCTCGGCGACTACAACCGCCGCCTCTCGGTGCCGGGCGACCTGGTCTGGACCGAACTCGACGACGGCCTGCCGGCCAACGCCGACCTCGCGCGGGCCTCCGGCGACCAGGGCGCGCGCTGCAATCCACGCTACCCCGACTTCATCGACTACATCGTGCTCGATCGGCGCGCAGCCGACGACCTCGTCGGTTTCGAGGAATCGCGCTATCCCGGCGAGGCGCTCAGCGACCACTGCGCGATCGCAGCGCGGCTCACCCTGCGCTGACGGCAGCGCAGCCTCAGTCGGCGCGGAAGGCGATCCCCGCCGCCTGCAGCCGGGCGTTCACGAAATCGCGCCAGACGCCTTCGGGCGTCCAGATCTCCTGCACGGTCTCCCAGGCCTGCTCCGGATCCTCCCTGCCCTCGATCACCCGGTACAGGAAGGTCATCGCCGAAGCACGCATGTTGGCCTGGCAATGCACCAGCACCTTCTGCCCCTTGAAGCGATCCATCGCGACGGCGAAGGCCGCGAAATCCGCGGCCTTCGGATCGCTCCAGGCGATCGGGATGTTGACGAAGGCCAGGCCTTGCGAGCGCACCAGTTCGGGTTCCGCGGCCACCGCATCGGGGACCGTCGGCGGGGCGAGGTAGACCACCGCCTTGTAGCCATGGCGCGCGAGCTGCGCCAGCGATGCGGCGGTCGGCTGGCCCGATGTCACCCAGGTGTCCGAGACCACCACCACGTTCGGTGCATCGACGCCTTCGACCGGCGTGCGCGGCGGATCGGCGGCGCGCGCGGGGAAGGCAAGCGACAGGGCGAGGCAGGCGACGACCAAGGCAAGGCGGGACATGCGGGATTCTCCGGGATTGGGACGCGACGCGGATCGCTGCGGGCTGCGGGCTGCGCCGACTCGCCAGGGTCGGTGCCCTCCGCCATCGTTCCGACCGCTCAGAACACCTGCATCGCGGCACGCGCGACCAGGGCGAACAGCACCAGCGAGGACGTCGCGAACAGCGCGAAGCGAACCGGGATGCGGTTCACCAGCGCCTGCCACAGGCTGTGCACGATGCGCAGCACCACATAGGCCCACGCCAGCGCCAGCGAGGCCGTGCTGGCATCGCCCGACAACGCCAGGCTGAGCGCGGTGGCGTAGAACAGCACCGGTTGCTCGAACAGGTGGTTGTAGTTGTCCGCCTTCCAGCGCACCACCGCCGGCAGGGTGGCCATCTGCTCGCCGCGCGGCAGGTTGCCGTCCAGCTTGATGCGCAGGCGCAGGATCGCGGGGATGCGGGTCGCGTACATCCAGGTCCACATCACCGCGGTCCAGATGACCAGCGCGATGACCGGGGCGAGCAGCGGAGGCGAAGCGGCCATGGCGACTTCCATGCGGCGGCGGGCGATGCCGGATCATGCCGCAATCGCGTCCTCGGCGTCGCTCGCGGCGGGTACCCACGGGCGATCACGGGGACCAACAGGCCGCGCGCGGGGACGTCGTCGCGAGCGTCAGCCCGGCAGGTAGAACGGCAGCGGTATGAGTTCCACCGCCCAGCCCACGTCCTCGCCGAGGGTCGCGGCCGGATGCATCGCCGCGATGCGCAGCGCCTCCTCGTGCGTGTCGGCTTCGATGATGAACAGCCCGCCGACCACTTCCCTTGCCTCGGCGTACGGACCGTCGCTCACGTGGGTCGTGCCGTTGCGCGGGCGCAGCGTACGCCAGGCGTCGAGGTCGCCCAGCGAGGCCGACACCCGCACCTTGCCGGTCGCGCGCATCCGCTCATCCAGCGCCGGGCACTGGCTGACCAGGGCCTTGACCTCTGCGGGCGACAGCTCGGCGAAGCGATCGGGCGTGAAGTAGGCAAGGCCGACGTAATGCATGTGCGATCTCCAAGGGGCATGCCCGGATGACGCTCCGGGGCAATGCGATTCGACATGCCGCGGATCAGTCGCGGCAGTAGCCTTCGCCCGGCTTCACCACCAAGCAGTCCTGCTTGCCGGCGAGATGCTTCAGGCCGGTGGCATCGCCATTGCCGCGCACCGCGGTTTCCGCGACGCCATCGCGCATGAAGCGCAGGCCTTCGGCGGTGACCGATCCGTCGAACACGCCCTTGTGGTCGAGGTCCCACTGCATCTCCAGGGTCACGCCGCCGGCGGGCTTCGTTGTGACCACCAAGTACATCCCCTCGATGCCGGTCCAGCGCCCAAGGTAATCGTCCTCCAGCGCCGCGGACGCGGTCGCGGCGGGCGTTGGCGTGGGCACGGCTTCCACGGGCGCCGCCGGCATCGGCGGCTCGGCGGGCGTCACCTCCCCCGCT
>JAFLEC010000042.1 GCA_017302095.1 Lysobacterales bacterium
GCCGTCCGGTGACCGTGCGCCGCGCCCTGCTGTCCGTGTCCGACAAGACCGGCCTGCTCGACCTCGCCTCCGCCCTGCACGCGCGCGGCGTGGAGCTGCTGTCCACCGGCGGCACCGCGCGCGCGCTGCGCGACGCCGGCCTGGCGGTGAAGGACGTCAGCGAGGTCACCGGCTTCCCGGAAATGATGGATGGCCGGGTCAAGACCCTGCATCCGCTGGTGCATGGCGGGCTGCTGGGCCGCGCCGGCATCGACGACGCGGTGATGGCCGTCCACGGCATCGGCGCGATCGACCTGCTGGTGCTGAACCTCTACCCGTTCGAGGCGGTGACCGCACGCGCCGACTGCACCCTGGCCGATGCGGTGGAGAACATCGACATCGGCGGCCCGGCGATGCTGCGCAGCGCGGCGAAGAACTTCGCCCGGGTGGCGGTGGCCACCGATCCGGCGCAGTACGCCGGCCTGCTGGCCGAACTCGATGCCCACGCTGGCGCGCTTTCGGCGCAGACCCGTTTCGCGTTGTCGGTCGCCGCGTTCAACCGGGTCGCGCAGTACGACGCCGCGATCAGCAACTACCTCTCGGCGATCACCGACGCCTCCACCGACGTGCCGGTGCGCGCGACCTTCTCCGCGCAGGCGAACGGCAACTTCGTCAAGGTGATGGACCTGCGCTACGGCGAGAACCCGCACCAGCAGGCCGCGTTCTACCGCGACCTGTGGCCGGCGCCCGGCTCGCTGGCGACGCTGGAGCAATTGCAGGGCAAGGAGCTCAGCTACAACAACATCGCCGACAGCGACGCCGCCTGGGAATGCGTGCGCCAGTTCGACGTGCCGGCCTGCGTGATCGTCAAGCACGCCAACCCCTGCGGCGTGGCCGTGGGCAGCGGCTGCGGCGATGCCTACGAGCGCGCCTACGCCACCGACCCGACCAGCGCGTTCGGCGGCATCCTCGCCTTCAACACGCCGCTCGACGGCGCCACCTGCAAGACCATCCTCGACCGCCAGTTCGTCGAGGTGCTGATCGCCCCGGACTACGACGCCGAAGCGCTGGCCTACGCGAAGAAGAAGGCCAACGTGCGCGTTTTGCGCATCCCGCTGGCGCCGCCGTCGCCGGGCTTCATCGACACCAAGCGGGTCAACTCCGGCCTGCTGCTGCAGACCGCCGACGACCGCGTGGTCACCCGCGACGAATTGAAGGTCGTGACCAGGCTGGCGCCGACCGAGGCGCAGTTCGCCGACCTGCTGTTCGCGTGGAAGGTCGCCAAGTTCGTGAAGTCCAACGCCATCGTGTATGCGAAGGACCAGCAGACCATCGGCGTCGGCGCCGGGCAGATGAGCCGGGTGTATTCGGCGCGCATCGCCGGCATCAAGGCCACGGACGCCGGACTGGTGGTGCCGGGCTCGGTGATGGCCAGCGACGCCTTCTTCCCGTTCCGCGACGGCATCGACGCCGCGGCGGAGGCGGGCATCGCCGCGGTGATCCAGCCGGGCGGCTCGATGCGCGACGCCGAAGTGATTGCCGCAGCGGACGAGCACGGGATCGCGATGGTGTTCACGGGCGTCAGGCACTTCCGGCACTAGGCTCGACATCCCCTGCCCCGGAATCCCGCCATGGCCCGCATCGCCCTATTGTTCGCCCTCCTCGGCCTCGCCATGCCCGGCTGGTCGCGCGACGTGCTGCATGTGTACGGGCCGGGCGGACCCGCGCCGGCGATGCAGGAGGCTGCCATGGCATACGGGAAGGCGCACGGCATCGAGGTCGTGGTGGTCGCCGGCCCGACCGCGCAATGGGCCGAGCAAGCCAAGCAGGATGCCGATGTGATCTTCAGCGGCGCCGAGAACATGATGACCGGCTTCGCCGCGGTCTTGCCTGGCCTGTTCGCGCTCGAGCAGGCCCGGCCGCTTTACCTGCGCCCCGCCGCGATCCTGGTGCGACCCGGCAATCCGAAGCGCATCCGCGGCTTGCGCGACCTGCTCAAGCCCGGGATGCGCGTGCTGACAGTGGCCGGCGCCGGCCAGACCGGCTTGTGGGAAGACGTCGCCGGGCGCCATGGCGACATCCGGACCGTGCGCGCCCTGCGCGCCAACATCGCCTTCCCGGAATCGGGCAATAGCGCACAGGCCAAGCAACGCTGGCAGGACGATGCGACGCTGGATGCCTGGCTGATCTGGAACATCTGGCAAGTTGCCAACCCCGGCCTCGCCGACGTGGTTGCACTGGAACCGGACTACCGCATTTACCGCGACACTGCCGTGGTCGCCACCGAGCGCGGCATGACCAATCCGCACGCGGCCGGCTTCATCTCCTTCCTCGGTTCGGCCGAGGGTGCGCGCATTTTCCGCAAGGCAGGCTGGATCACCCCATGAAACTCCTCGTCATCGGATCCGGCGGTCGCGAACACGCGCTGGCGTGGAAGCTCGCGCAGTCGCCGCGCGTATCCGAGGTGCTGGTCGCGCCCGGCAATGCCGGCACCGCGACCGAAGCGAAGTGCCGCAACGTGGCGGTCAAGGCCACCGATATCGAAGGCCTGCTGCAACTGGCACGGGACGAAGGCGTTGCGCTCACCGTGGTCGGCCCCGAGCAGCCGCTGGTGGCCGGCGTAGTGGATGCGTTCCGCGCGCAGGGCCGCCGCATCTTCGGGCCCACCGCCGCCGCCGCGCAGCTGGAAGGCAGCAAGGCCTACGCCAAGGATTTCCTGCAGCGGCACGGCATCCCCACCGCGTTCTACCAAGTCCACACCGACGTCGATGCCGCGCTCGCCTACGTGCGCGGGAAAGGCGCGCCGATCGTGGTCAAGGCCGATGGCCTGGCCGCCGGCAAGGGCGTGATCGTGGCGATGACCGTGGCCGAAGCGGAAGCCGCGGTGCGCGACATGCTCTCGGGCAATGCCTTCGGCGATGCCGGCGCGCGGGTGGTGATCGAGGAATTCCTCGACGGCGAGGAAGCCAGCTTCATCTCGATGGTGGATGGCCGCACCGCGCTGCCGATGGCGACCTCGCAGGACCACAAGCGCGTCGGCGATGGCGACACCGGCCCCAACACCGGCGGCATGGGCGCGTATTCGCCGGCGCCGGTGGTCACGCCCGAGGTGCATGCGCGGGTCATGCGCGAGGTGGTGAACCCCACCGTGCAGGGCATGCTCGCCGACGGCATCCCGTTCACCGGCTTCCTGTATGCCGGGCTGATGATCGACGCGACCGGCGCGCCGAAGGTGATCGAATTCAACGTGCGCTTCGGCGACCCCGAGACCCAGCCGGTGATGCTGCGCCTGGACAGCGACCTCGTGGACTTGGTCGACGCCGCGATCGATGGCCGCCTGGATGCGATCGCAGCGCGCTGGAACCCACGGCCATCGCTCGGCGTGGTGATGGCCTCCGCGCCCTATCCGGAGACACCGGTCACCGGCGACGCGATCACCGGGCTCGACGCCGTGCCCGCCACCGCCAAGGTCTTCCATGCCGGCACCGCGCTGGATGCAGAAGGCCGGGTGATTGCCACGGGCGGTCGCGTGCTGTGCGTCTGCGCGCTCGGCGACAGCGTGGCCGATGCGCAGCGTGGCGCCTATGCCGGGGTGGATGCAATCACCTGGGCCAACGAATTCCATCGCCACGACATCGGCTGGCGGGCGATCGCGCGAGAGAGCGCCGCTGACTGAGCGCTGACCCGCGCTGCCCGTCGCCTTCGACAGCACCACCGAGGCGCCGTGCGGCGCCCCCCGCAGGCACTGCGGCGAGGCCGACGCCTGCGCACTCAACGTCGCTGCGGGGTTCCGCCTTAAAATTTTTAGTGTGGAGGATTACCGCACCCACCACTCGCAACCCTGACCTTTTTGCATCGTGGATAGCCCGTTCGTCCCACCTAATTGAGGGATGGATGTGTCACTGGACACATCCTTACCCCATCCTGCCGGCAGTCATCCGCTCGCCTGCGACCGGGCCGTCTCCTCGGCCCCGGGCGATCACGCGGAACCCCAGGGGAACAGGGACATGCGCATGCTCACGTCGCTCTTCGCGAAAGCTCGCGGCCGCACGATCGTTTCAGGTCTCACGCAGCGATTGAACCGGATCATGCTGCTCGGTTGGCTGCTGTGCGTGTCGATGATTGTTCCGTCCGTGGCGCACGCCGTTGGACAACCCTCCACCTATCCGGGGTGCGCCAACCGAGCCGTGACGGTTGCCTGGGGTGGCACCGTCAACGTCAACCTCACGACATGCCATTTCTTCGGCCTCGGCGTGGTGTCCACGGCACCCACGCACGGCACCGTGGCGCCCGGCGATCCCGCGCCGGTCGACACCTACAACTACAGCCACAGCGGCGCGACCCCCGCTGGCGGCGGCACGGACACGTTCGTGGTGCTGGACGACAACAGCGATTTCATCACCGTCACGGTCACCATCCAGCCACCGACGTCGTCGATCGTCGTCAACCCGGCCGTGCTCCCCGCGATGAGCGCAGGTACCGCCTTCAGCCAGACGCTCGGCTCAAGTGGCGGCGTCGGTCCGTACACCTACGCGGTGCAAATTGGCGCGCTGCCCCTCGGATTGAACCTGAGTCCGACCGGCACCATCAGCGGGACGCCCACCCAGCGCGGCAATTACGCCTTCACCATCCGTTCCACCGACTCCACCACGCCGGTCGCGCAGTTCACGGACAAGGGCTACAGCGGCACCGTCGCGCCTGCACCACTCTCGATTACCCCGACCAGCGCCACCGCGATCCAAGGCGCCGCTTTCTCGCAGGCGATCACAGGCGTCGGCGGCGTCGCACCGCACACGATCCAGCTCGAATCCGGCTCATTCCCGGCCGGCATCGGCATCGCCGGCAACGTGATCAGCGGCACCACCACCGCCGCACCCGGCAACTACCCGGTCACCCTGCGCGTGACCGATTCCAGCACCGGTGTCGGCACCCACTTCGAACTGGAAGCATTCACCCTCACGGTCAGCCCTCCGCCCTCGGTGTCGATCGCGGTGACGCCGGTTAGCGTGAGCGAAGACGGCGCGACCAACCTCACCTACACGGTCACCCGCAGCCTCAACCTGACCTCGCCGACGGTGGTCAACATCACCACCGCGGGCACCGCCACCGCGGGCACCGACTACAGCGGCAACGTCGCGACCGTGACCATCCCGGCCGGCGCGACCACCGCGACCATCACCATCAACCCCAACGTCGATGGCACCCTGGAACCCGACGAGACCGTCACCCTCATCCTGGCCGCCGGCACCGGTTACACCCTCGGCGCGCCGGGCAGTGCGACCGGCACCATCCTCAACGACGATGTGCCATCGGTAACCGTCTCGGTCTCTCCCGCTGCGGTCGCCGAAGACGGCGCACCCAACCTCATCTACACCTTCACCCTGAACCAGGCCGCGTTCAATCCCATCTCGATCAACTACACCATCGGCGGCACCGCGACCAACGGCACCGACTACGCGACCATCGCCTCCCCGCTGATCATCAATACCGGCAACACCACCGGCACGGTCACGGTCAACCCGACCGCCGACGCGACCATCGAGGCGGACGAGACCGTCACCCTGACGCTGGCCGCCGGCACCGGCTACACCGTCGGCGTGCCCAACAGCGCCACCGGCACGGTCCTCAACGACGACCTGCCGAACCTGACGATCAACGACGTCACCGTCACCGAAGGCAACAGCGGCATCACCAATGCCGTGTTCACGGTCAGCCTCAGTGCCCCGGCCGGCCCGGGCGGCGTCACCTTCAACATCGCCACCGCCAACGGTACCGCCACCGCAGGCACCGACTACGTGGCGCAGTCGCTCACCGGCCAGACCATCCCGGCCGGCAGCAGCACCTACACCTTCACCGTGCAGGTGAACGGCGACACGCTCAACGAGCCGACCGAGACCTTCTTCGCCAACGTCACCGGCGTGGCCAACGCGGTCGTCGTCGACGGCCAGGGCGTGGGCACGATCAGCAACGACGATCCGGTACCGAGCCTGGCGATCGACGACGTCACCCTGGTCGAAGGCAACAGCGGCACGACCAACGCGGTGTTCACCGTGAGCCTGTCCGCAGCCAGCGGGCAGACCGTCACCGTCAACTACGCCACCGCCGACGGCACCGCGGGCCAGCCAGCCGACTACACCAGCACCTCGGGCACGCTGACCTTCACCCCGGGCCAGGCCACCCGCACCATCACCGTGCCGGTGATCGGCGAGACCGCGCCCGAGGCCAACGAGACCTTCTTCGTCAACCTGAGCGCCGCGACCAACGCGACGATCAGCGACAACCAGGGCGTCGGCACCATCAGCAACGATGACGTGCCGGTCACGGTCAGCCCGGGCACGCTGCCGAACGGCATGGTCGCCACGGCCTACAGCCAGACGATCACCGCCGCCGGCGGCGCTGCACCCTACAGCTTCGCGGTCACCGCAGGCGCCCTGCCGGCCGGCCTGACCCTCTCCCCTGGCGGCGTGCTCAGCGGCACCCCGACTGCGGGCGGCACGTTCAACTTCACCGCCACCGCGACCGACAGCAGCCCGCTCCCGGGTCCGTTCTCGGGCTCCCAGGCGTACACGCTCACCATCGCGCCGCCGACCATCACCCTGCCGGCAACCACGCTGGCCGGTGGCACGCTGGGGGCAGCCTACTCGGCGTCGATTGCGCCGGCCTCCGGCGGCACCGCGCCGTATGCCTACGCGGTCACCGCAGGCGCACTGCCGGGCGGCCTCGCGCTCAACCCCGCGACCGGCGCCATCACCGGCACGCCAAGCGCCCTGGGCACGTTCAACTTCAGCATCACCGCCACCGACAGCAGTACCGGCATGGGACCGTTCAGCGCCACCCAGGCCTATGCCATCGTGATCGCCGACCTGCCGCCGATCGCCGCCAACTCCAGCCTCGTCGTGCCCTACGGCGCCCCGGCCACCAACGTGCCGCTCAGCCTGTCGGGCGGCGCTGCCGCCTCGCTCACGATCACGGTCGCACCCACGCATGGCACGGCCCTCGCCAGCGGCACCACCATCACCTACCAGCCAGACGCCGGCTACCGCGGCAACGACAGCTTCGCCTACACCGCCACCAACTCCGGCGGCACCTCCGCGCCCGCCACCGTGGCCATCACCGTCCAGGATCCGGTGGTCGCCATCAGCGCCGGCGGAAGCCTCGCTGCCGCCATCGCCACGCCCTACAGCGTGACCTTCACCTTCAGCGGCGGCACCGGCCCGTGGGGGACCTACCAGGTCGCCAACCTGCCCGCCGGCCTGGCCATCACCGCCTCGACCGCGAACGCGGTGACGGTCTCCGGCACCCCGACCCAAGCCGGCACGTTCGCCCTGGACGTGAGCGGCGTCGATGCCAGCACCCCGCCCTACCCCGCGCACCAGGCCTTCACCCTCACGGTCGATGCACCCGTCTTGGCATTGAGCCCAGGGCCGGGGACGCTCGCCGCGACCTACGCGGCGCCGTTCTCCCAGGCCTTCACCGCCACCGGCGGCATCGGACCCTACGCCTATGCGTTGACCGGCACGCTGCCCGCCGGCATGGCCTTCACCGGCAACACCCTGGCCGGCACGCCGCTGCAACCCGGCAACTACAGCATCACCATCACCGCCACCGACACCGGCGCCACGGGTCCCGGCGCCCCGTTCCAGGCCAGCAACACCTACACCCTGCAGGTCGGCGCTCCCACCATCGCCATCACCCCGGCGGCCTTGCCCGGGACCACTGCCGGCGCGGCCTACCTGCAATCCCTCACCGCCACCGGCGGCGTGGCCCCCTACACGCATGCGATCACCGCCGGCAGCCTGCCGCCCGGGATCTCCCTGTCGAGCGGTGGCGTGCTGTCCGGCAACGCCACCACCACCGGCACCTTCGCGTTCACGGTGACCGCCACCGACAGCAACGCGCAGTCGGGCGCGCAGGCCTACACCATCGTCGTGGCCGTGCCGGTGCTCGCCATCAGCCCCGCGTCGCTGCCCGGCGGTACCGCCGGCACGCCGTACCTGCAGGTGCTCGCCATCTCCGGCGGCATCCCGCCCTACGCCGTAAGCCAGTCCGGCACCCTGCCGGCCGGGATCACCTTCAACGCGGCATCCCGCACCTTCAGCGGTACCCCGACCCAGGTCGGTACCTTCCCGCTCACCGTCACCGTCACCGACAGCACCGGTGGCACCCCCGCCACGCTGACCGTCCCCTATGCGCTGGCCATCGTGGCACCGACGCTCACCCTGAGTCCGGCAGCCGGCACCCTGGTCGCCCCGTACGCAGCCCCTTACTCGCAGGCCTTCGTCGCCAGCGGCGGCGTCGGACCGTATGCGATCGCCCTCTCCGGGACCTTGCCGGATGGCATGACGTTCGCCGGCGGCACCCTCTCCGGCAGCCCGACCACACCCGGCAACTATCCGATCACCGTCACCGCCACCGACACCGGCAGCACCGGTCCCGGCGCACCATTCACCGTCTCGCACGCGTACGTGCTCACGGTGCCCACGCCCAGCATCACCCTGGACCCGCCCTCGCTACCGGCCCCGATCGCCGCAACCCCCTATGCCGGCACCGTCACCGCCAGCGGCGGCGCAGCGCCCTACGCCTTCGCCGTCACCGCGGGCGGGTTGCCGCCCGGCATCACCCTGGCCAGCGACGGCACCTTGGCCGGCACCTCGAACCAGGTCGGCGACTACGTGGCCACGATCTCCGCCACCGATCGCCATGGCCTCGTCGGCAGCCGCAGCTATGCCCTGTCCATCGCTGCACCGACGCTCTCCATGACGCCGGCTGCCGGCACCCTGCCCGCACCGTACGCCGCACCGTTCTCGCAGGCCTTCACCGCCAGCGGCGGGTCCAACGCCTTCAGCTACGCCCTCGCCGGCACGCTCCCGGCGGGCCTGGGCTTCAGCGGCAACACGATCAGCGGAACCCCGACCGCGCCCGGCAGCTACCCGATCACCATCACCGCCACCGATGCCGTGCTGACCGGCAACGGCGCACCCTTCTCGATCGCACGGCAGTACACCATCGAGGTTCCTGCGCCGACCATCGCCATCGCGCCGGCGACCCTGCCCGGCACCACCGCGGGCCTGGCCTACAGCCAAGCGCTTTCGGCCACCGGCGGCAGCGCCCCTTACGCGTTCGCCGTCACCTCGGGCGCCTTGCCGAACGGACTGGCGCTCTCGCCGGATGGCTCCCTGTCCGGCACCCCCACGACCTCCGGCGCGTTTGATTTCACGGTCACCGCCACCGACCGCTTCGGGCAGCCCGCCAACCGCACCTACACGATCGTCGTTGCGGTACCCACGCTGGCGTTGACCCCCGCGACGCTGCCTGCCGGGACCGCCGGCACGGCCTACTCGCAGGCACTGACGATCGCAGGCGGGATCGCGCCCTACACCGTGATCCAGGCCGGCGTCCTGCCGACCGGCATCACGTTCAACACCACGACCCGCACCTTCAGCGGGACGCCGACCCAGTCCGGCACGTTCAACATCAGCGTGACCGTCACCGACAGCACCGGCGGCACCGCAGCCACGGTCACCAACGCCTACACACTGGCCATCGCAGTCCCGACCCTGGCGCTCACCCCGGCCGCAGGTGCGCTGCCGGGCGGCACCGGCGGTACCGCCTACAGCCAGGTGTTCGCGGCCGCGAACGGCGTGGCGCCCTACACCTACGCCGTCGCCGCCGGCACCCTGCCCGCAGGGCTGTCGTTGAACCCCGCCTCCGGTGCGCTCACGGGCACGCCCACCGTCGCCGGTAGCTTCAGCTTCAGGATCCGCGCCACCGACAGCACCACCGGCACCCCGGCGCAGGTCGAACAGGCCTACACCCTCGCCTTGGCCGCACCGACCATCGCCATCGCGCCCGAGAACCTGCCCGCCGGCATGCTCGGCGCACCCTACGACCGCACCCTGACCGCCAGCGGCGGGGCCGCGCCGTACCGCTTCGCGCTCGCCGCAGGCAGCCTGCCCGCCGGCATCACCCTCGAACCGGCAGGCCGCCTGCATGGCACCCCCACCGTCACCGGCAACTTCGCGGTCACCGTGCGCGCCACCGATGCCCTCGGCTTCACCGGCACCCGCGCGCTCACCCTCGTCATCGACACCCGCCCCGACCCCTCGCAGGATGCCGACGTCCGCGGCCTGCTCCAGGCGCAGATCGCGACCACCCGCAGGCTGGCGGACGCGCAGTCGAGCAACTTCCGCAACCGCATGGAGTCCCTGCACGGTGGTGCGGCCCCCCATGGCTTCGACAGCAGCCTGAGCCTGGTCTCGGGCACCGGCTGCGTGCCCGATCCGCAGGATCGCTCCGGGCTGCGCTGCCCGGCGTCCACCGCGCACGGCCCCTCGGCAACCGACGAACCGATGGCCGCAGCACCCACCGCCGCCACCCCCCAACATGCCTTCGGGGCATGGATCGGCGGCAGCCTCCGTTCCGGCACCCTCGACGGCAAGGGCGCGGCCAGCGAGGTCGACTTCGAGACCGATGGCGTCAGCGCCGGCATCGACCGCCGCTTCTCGCCCACCTTCGCCGCCGGACTCGGCCTCGGCTACGGCCGCGACGACAGCCGCATCGGCGAGGATGACGCACGCCTCGATGCGAAGGCCCACACCTTCGCCGCCTACGCCAGCTACCACCCCGGCCAGCGCCTCTACATCGATGCCCTGCTCGGCTACCAGTCGCTCGACTACCGCATGCGCCGCAACGCCGCCAACGGCAGCGCCATGCAGGGGCAACGCAAGGGCAGCCAGTGGTTCGCGTCGCTCACCGCAGGCACCACCCGCGAGGCATCCGACGCCTGGTCGTGGACCCCCTACGGTCGCCTCGACGTGAGCCGCGCCAGCCTCGATGGCTACGCCGAGTCCGGCGACGCGACCTATGCGCTGCGTTACGACGCCATGGACGTGGATGGCCAGACCGGCTCGATCGGCCTGCGCCTGGATGGGGCATTCGCGTCCTCGTGGGGCCGCCTGCAACCGCAGCTGCGCATCGAGTACCAGCACGACTTCCAGTCGGATGCCTTCGCGCTCATCCGCTATGCCGATGGCTTGGGCCCCATCTACCGCGCCGACTTCGCCGGCTTCGATCGCAACCGCTTCATGCTCGGTGCCGGACTGCTCCTGCGGACCGACCGCGGCTGGAACACCCGCTTCGAGTACCGCGGCCTGGTCGGCAGCGACAGCCGCGACCACGGCGTCAACCTCACCATCGAGAAGGGCTTCTGACCACCCATGCGACGGGGAGCGCTAACCCGCGCTGCCCGTCGCCTTCGTGACATTCGTTGGCGGGCGATCGCGAGCGCGCCGCCGACTGAGCGCTAACCTGCGCTGCCCGTCGCCTTCGACAGCACCGCCGAGGCGCCGTGCGGCGCACCCCGCAGGTACTGCGGCGAGGCCGCCGCCTGCGCGCCCAACGCCGCTGCGGCGTGCCAGGGCCAGCGCGGGTTCCACAGCATCGCGCGCGCCAGCGCCACCGCATCCGCGCGCTCCTCGACCAGTACCGCCTCGGCCTGCGCGGGTTCGGTGATCAGCCCGACCGCGATCACCGGCGTCCGCACCGCACGCTTGATCGCCTCGGCGAAGTGCAGCTGGTAGCCGGGGCCGATCGCGATCTGCTGCGCCGGATGCAGGCCGCCGCTCGACACGTGGATGAAGTGGCAGCCGCGCGCTTCCAGCGCCCGCGCCAGCACGAGGCTCTGCGCCAGGTCCCAACCACCCTCCACCCAATCGCTGGCGGAAATCCGGATGCCGACCGACATGCGGGCCGGCACCGCCGCCTGGACCGCGTCGAACACCGCCAGCACCAGGCGCATGCGGTTCTCCAGCGACCCGCCGTAGGCATCGTCGCGCTGGTTGCTGAGCGGCGACAGGAACTGGTGCAGCAGGTAGCCGTGGGCGGCATGCACCTCGACCAGGTCCAGGCCGAGCCGCGCGGCGCGGCGTGCCGCCGCGGCGAAGTCGGCGATGACGGCATCGATGCCGGCTTGGTCGAGCGCGCGTGGCAGCGGGCTGGCCGCGTTGTACGGGATTGCCGATGGCGCCACCACCTCCCAGCCGCGCGGATCGCCGTCGGGGATCGCGCCGCCGCCGGCTTCCCACGGTTTCAGGGTCGAGGCCTTGCGCCCGGCGTGCGCGAGTTGCACGCCCACCGGCATCGGCGACCAGCGCCGCACCGTGGCCAGCGCATCGGCGAACGCCGCCTCGGTGGCGTCGTCGTACAGGCCGAGGTCGGCCCAGCTGATGCGGCCTTCTGGCGAGACCGCGGTGGCCTCGGTGATCAGCAGCCCGGCACCGGACTGCGACAGGGTGCCCCAGTGCTGCACATGCCAGTCGTTGGCGGCGCCGTCGATCGACGAGTACTGGCACATCGGCGCGATGACGATGCGGTTGCGCAAGGTCAACGGACCCAGCGACAACGGGGCGAACAACTGGCTCATGGGGATCCTCCGGGCAAGGCCCGCATCATCCGCGCGCGCCGGCCGCGCGATCAACGCCACCGGCGCAACGCTGTCGCCCGCGGGTCAGCGGTGCGCGGGCGGCAGCGCGTCCAG
>JAFLEC010000043.1 GCA_017302095.1 Lysobacterales bacterium
CCATTGCTGCACGTCGGCGCGGGCGGCCTCGCAGCTGATCCAGCGCGACTCGCCGGAGGCCATCGCGCTGCGTCCATCGAGGCTGGTCGCCAGCTTCACCCGCAGCCACGGGCGGCCGCGCTCCACCCGCGACAGGAAGCCGCGGTTCAACTCGCGCGCCTGCGCCTCCATCAGTCCGTGTTCCACCGCGATGCCGGCCGCGCGCAGGCGTTCGAAACCGGCGCCATTGACCTGCGGGAACGGATCGCGCATCGCCGCGACCACCCGCGACACCCCGGCCGCGACCAGCGCCTCGGCACAGGGCCCGGTGCTGCCGTGGTGCGCGCACGGCTCCAGCGTCACGTAGGCGGTCGCGCCGCGTGCGCGGTCGCCCGCCGCCTGCAGTGCGAAGACTTCCGCATGCGCACCGCCCTTGCGCTGGTGGAAACCTTCGCCGACGACCTCGTCGCCAAGCGCGATGACGCAGCCGACCATCGGGTTCGGGCGGGTGGTCCAGGCGCCACGTTCGGCAAGGCGCAGCGCACGCGCCATCAGCGCGTGGTCGGTCGCGGAAAAGCTCATTTGCGGCGTTGCTTGTCGGCGTGGCGGTCGATCGGCACCACCTCGCCGCCCAGCAGCGAGAGCTGGCCCTCGCCCGGCAGCTCGCGCTCCAGGCGGTCGAGCTCCTCGCGGAAGTCGGCGACGTCCTCGAAGCTGCGGTAGACCGAGGCGAAGCGTACGTAGCCCACGTGGTCGAGCTTGCGCAGTTCGGCCATCACGAATTCGCCGACCCGGCGCGAGGGCAGCTCGCGCTCGCCGGCCATCCGCACCGCGTGCACCACGGCGCGCACCGCGGCCTCGATCTGTTCCTCGGAGACCGGGCGCTTCTGCAGCGCACGGTCGAAGCCGGCGCGCAGCTTGCGCGCGTCGAAGTTCTCGCGGCGGCCGTCCGACTTGATGATCGCCGGCAGCTTCAGCTCGATCGTCTCGAGGGTGGAGAAGCGCTCGCCGCAGGCCTCGCACTCGCGCCGGCGGCGGATGGTGGCGCCGTCCTCGGAGACACGCGAATCGATCACGCGGGTATTGTCGTGCTGGCAGAAGGGGCAATGCATGTCAGTCCTCGCCGACGCCGAACGTCACCGCCTGGAACATCACGGCGGCGACCGGCGTGCCATCGAGGCGCGCGGGCGCGTAGCGGTTGCGCCCGACGACTTCGACCGCCTGCGTCGCGAAGGCCGGATCGGTTGCGCAGACCACCCGCGCCTGCTGCAAGCCGCCTGCCGCGTCGATGGTGATCATCACGAAGGCCGCGCCGGGCGTCCCCGCGTCCAGCTGCTGCCGGGGGTAGCCCGCGCTCGCGGTGGTATCGGTCCGCGACGCCGGCACGAAACCGGGCGCGTCGAAGCGCGGGTAACGCTCCAGCGTGGTGCGGATCTCCGACGCCGGCACCAGGCTGGTGGCGGGATCGGCGCATGCCAGGCCCTTCACCAGCCGCACCCGGTCGCGCTGGCGCTTGGCGATTTCGTACCAGGCCTGGCCTTCGACCTCCACCGGTCGCGCCGTGGTCGCGCGGACCGCGTCCTGCGCGCCCACGCCGGAGGCCGCGAGGCCCAGCGCGGTCGCCAGCAGCAGCCGTGGCAGGCTAGCCGGCATACACCGGGAACTGCTGGCACTGCTTTTCCACGTTCGCGCGGACGCCGGCGATCACGTTTTCGTCGTTCGGGTTGTCGAGCACGTCGCAGATCCATTCGGCCAGCGCCACGCAGTCGGGCTCCTTGTAGCCGCGGGTGGTGACGGCCGGGGTGCCGATGCGCAGGCCGGAGGTCACGAAGGGCTTGCGCGGGTCGTTCGGCACCGAATTCTTGTTGACCGTGATGTGGGCCTTGCCCAGCGCTTCCTCGGCCTGCTTGCCGGAGACGTCCTTGCCGATCATGTCGACCAGCATCAGGTGGTTCTGGGTGCCGCCGGAGACGATCTTGTAGCCGCGGGCGATGATCACCTTCGCCATCGCCTGGGCATTCTTCACCACCTGCTGCTGGTAATCCTTGAAGGCCGGTTCCAGCGCTTCCTTGAACGCCACCGCCTTGGCCGCGATCACGTGCATCAGCGGGCCGCCCTGGATGCCGGGGAACACGATCGACTGCAGCTTCTTCTCGATCTCCTCGGCGACGTCGCCCATGCCGGCCTTGCTGGCCACGATGATCCCGCCACGCGGGCCGCGCAGGGTCTTGTGGGTGGTCGAGGTGACCACGTGCGCATGCGGCACGGGGTTCGGGTAGACGCCGGCGGCGACCAGGCCGGCCACGTGCGCCATGTCCACGAACAGGTAGGCGCCGACCTTGTCGGCGATGGCGCGGAAGCGCGCCCAGTCCACCACCTGCGAGTAGGCCGAGAAGCCGGCCACGACCATCTTCGGCTTGTGCTCCAGGGCGAGGCGCTCGACCTCGTCGTAGTCGATCAGGCCGGCGTCGTCGACGCCGTACTGGATCGCGTTGAACAGCTTGCCCGAGGCGTTGACCTTGGCGCCGTGGGTCAGGTGGCCACCGTGCGCTAGCGACATGCCGAGGATGGTGTCGCCCGGCTGCAGCAGCGCGAAGTACACCGCCTGGTTGGCCTGCGAGCCGGAATGCGGCTGCACGTTGGCGTAGTCGGCGCCGAACAGCTGCTTGCAGCGGTCGATCGCCAGCTGCTCGGCGACGTCCACGTACTCGCAGCCGCCGTAGTAGCGCTTGCCCGGGTAGCCCTCGGCGTACTTGTTGGTCAGCTGGCTGCCCTGCGCTTCCATCACCCGCGGGCTGGCGTAGTTCTCCGACGCAATCAGCTCGACATGGTCCTCCTGGCGGCGGTTCTCGTCGGCGATGGCCCGGGCCAGTTCGGGATCGAAGGCGGCGATCGTGTCGTTGCGCGAGAACATCCTGGGACTCCGGGCAGGCGGTGGGGAACCCCGATTTTACCGGCTCGCGGCCCCGCCCGGCGCCGGAAAACCCCGTTCCCGCTATAATTCCGGCATCCAGAACCCCTTCGCGGCCCTGCGCCTTGCAGGCCGCCGCCGTACGCCCGGAGCGCGCATGTCGTCGCAGTACATCTACACCATGAACCGCGTGTCCAAGGTGGTCCCGCCGAAGCGGCAGATCATCAAGGACATCTCGCTGAGCTTCTTCCCCGGCGCCAAGATCGGCCTGCTGGGCCTGAACGGCGCCGGCAAGTCCACCGTGCTGAAGATCATGGCCGGCGTGGACACCGACTTCGAGGGCGAGGCCCGCCCGCAGCCTGGCATCAAGGTCGGCTACCTGGAGCAGGAGCCGCGCCTGAACCCCGAGCAGACCGTCCGCGAGGCGGTCGAGGAAGGCGTCGGCGAGGTGCTGCAGGCGCAGGCCGCGCTGGATGCGGTGTACGCCGCCTATGCCGAGGAAGGCGCCGACTTCGACGCGCTGGCCAAGGAACAGGAGCGCCTGGAGGCGATCCTGGCCGCCAGCGACGCGCACACCCTGGAGAACCAGCTCGAGGTCGCGGCCGACGCCCTGCGCCTGCCGCCGTGGGATGCGGTGATCGGCAAGCTCTCGGGCGGCGAGAAGCGCCGCGTCGCGCTGTGCCGCCTGCTGCTGCAGAAGCCGGACATGCTGCTGCTCGACGAACCGACCAACCACCTCGACGCCGAGTCGGTGGAATGGCTGGAGCAGTTCCTGGCGCGCTACACCGGCACCGTGGTGGCGGTGACCCACGACCGCTACTTCCTCGACAACGCCGCCGAATGGATCCTCGAGCTGGACCGCGGCCGCGGCATCCCGTGGAAGGGCAACTACACGGAATGGCTGCAGCAGAAGGACGAGCGCCTCAAGCAGGAAGAGAATCAGGAGAAGGCGCGCCAGAAGGCGATCCAGAAGGAACTGGAATGGGCGCGGCAGAACGCCAAGGGCGGCCGTTCCAAGGGCAAGGCGCGCCTCGCCCGCCTGGACGAGCTGCAGTCGGTCGACTACCAGAAGCGCAACGAGACCAACGAGATCTTCATCCCGCCGGGCGAGCGCCTGGGCAACTCGGTGATCGAGTTCCGCAATGTCTCCAAGAAGTTCGGCGACCGCCTGCTGATCGACAACCTGTCGATGATCGTGCCGCCCGGCGCAATCGTCGGCATCATCGGCCCGAACGGCGCCGGCAAGTCGACCCTGTTCAAGATGATCACCGGGCAGGAGAAGCCGGATTCCGGCGAGATCCTGATCGGGCCGACGGTGCAGCTGTCGTACGTGGACCAGAGCCGCGACAAGCTGGAAGGCAACCACAACGTCTTCCAGGAGATCGCCGGCGGCCTCGACATCCTCAACATCAACGGCATCGAGATCCAGTCGCGCGCCTACATCGGCCGCTTCAACTTCAAGGGCCAGGACCAGCAGAAGCTGGTCGGCACGCTGTCGGGCGGCGAACGCGGCCGCCTGCACATGGCCAAGACCCTGCTGCAGGGCGGCAACGTGCTGTTGCTCGACGAACCGTCGAACGACCTCGACATCGAGACCCTGCGCGCGCTCGAGGATGCGTTGCTCGAGTTCCCGGGCAACACCTTCGTGATCTCGCACGACCGCTGGTTCCTGGACCGCATCGCCACCCACATCCTCGCCTTCGAAGGCGACTCGCACGTGGAGTTCTTCCAGGGCAACTACCGCGAGTACGAGGAAGACAAGAAGCGTCGCATGGGCGACAACGCCGGTCCGCACCGGCTGCGGTTCAAGGCGCTGAAGTAAGAGCGAACGCCCACGGCAACGTGGGCGTTCTCGCATGCACAAGGAGGAAAGCGGCATGACCTTCATCGAAAAACTCCGCGACCGCTGGAAGCAAGCCGATTCGCTGGTCTGCGTGGGCCTCGACCCCGACCCGGCGAAGTTCCCGGATGCGTTCGTCGACGACGACGATGCGCTGTTCGCGTTCTGCCGCGACATCGTCGACGCCACCGCCGAATTCGCCTGCGCGTTCAAGCCGCAGATCGCCTACTTCGCCGCCCACAACGGCGGCGAGGCCGCACTGCAGCGGCTCATCGCCCACATCAACGGCGCGCACCCGGATGTGCCGGTGATCCTCGACGCCAAGCGCGGCGACATCGGCAGCACCGCCGAGCAGTACGCGGCGGAGGCGTTCGAGCGCTACGGCGCCGACGCGGTGACGCTGAACCCCTACATGGGCCGCGATTCCGCCGCGCCGTTCCTGCAATACAACGACCGCGGCTGCGTGTTCCTGTGCCACACGTCCAATCCCGGTGCGCGCGACTTCCAGGAATTGCTGGTCGATGGCGAGCCGCTGTACCAACGGATCGCGCGGACCATCGCCGACGACTGGAACGCGGACGGCAACTGCGCGCTGGTGGTCGGCGCGACCTTCCCGGAAGAGTTGAAGGTGATCCGCGGGATCGTCGGCGACATGCCGCTGCTGATCCCCGGGATCGGCGCCCAGGGCGGCGACATCGAGGCCGTGGTCCGCAACGGCAAGACCGCCGACGGCACCGGGCTGGTGGTCAATTCCTCGCGCGGGATCCTGTACGCGTCGTGCGGCGCCGGGTATGCCGAGGCCGCGGCGGATGCCGCACGCGACCTGCGCGACGCGATCAACCGGTTCCGATGAACCCGTCCCGGCGACCGCGCCGCGCGCGGGTCAGCCGAGGAAGCCGAGCGTGCGCTGGTCGAAGTTGCCCAACCCGGGGAAGATCGCGTCCAGCGCCGAGGTCGACAAGCCGAACCACTGCGCCAGCGTCGCGCCCATCTGGTTGACCGAGGTGGTCGGCACCATCCGTCCGCGCCCGACCGCTTGGCCGCCGTCCAGCTCCAGCACCGGGTAACCGCCCCAGACCCGGCGGCCATGCAAGGCCCCGCCGTTGGCCGCGGCGCCCCCCATCACCAGCTGCACGCCGCCCCAGCCGTGGTCGGTGCCATTGCCATTGCTATTGAGGGTGCGGCCGAAGTCGCTCATGGTGAAGGCGGTGGTGGCGTTGAGCGCGCCGATCTCCGCCAACGCCTCGCGGAACGCGGCCAGCGACCCCGCCAATTGGCCCAGCAAGGCACCGTGGCCGTTGGCGGCCATCTGGTTCTGGTGGGTGTCGAAGCCGCCCAGGCTGACGAAGTACACCTGCCGTCGGTGCCCGATCGCCGGGCCGCGGCTGGCCTTGATCATGCGCGCCACCATCCGCAGCTGCGCGGCCAGCCCGCCGTCCGGGAACACGGTGGCGATGTCGCCGCCGTTGGCCGGGTCCAGCACCGCGCGCAACTCGCCATTCAAGGCGATCGCGCTCTGCCCCAGCAGCGCATAGCTGTCCTCCATCACCGGCGCGTACGCGGCATCGACCACCTCGCGCAACGCCTCGTGGCGAATCCGGTCCGCGTTGCCGCCGTCATCGCGGAAGCGGGTGAGCACGGGCGGTCCGCCGGACGACAGCACGAACGGCAAGGTGCCGCCCCCGGACTGGAACAGGTTGTTGCCGGCGATCGAGATCGATGGAGACAGCACCTGCAAACCGGTGTTGGAGGCCTCCACGTAGTCGGACAACAACCCACCCCACCCCTGCGCAGACGGGTTGTCGGCATGGCCGCGCATCCACAGGCGCTGCTGGTCGTTGTGCGAATACAGGTTCACCGGCAAGCGTCGCAGCCCGTTGAGCACATCGTTGCGGCTGACCGGCTCGACCAGCGGCCCGACGTTGGCGAGGAAGGCGAGCTCGCCGCCCTCGAATAGCGGCGCCATCGCCGCGCAGGCAGGGTTGAGGCCCCAGGTCTTGCCATCGGCATCGACCATGGTCGCCAGCGCATCGCGTGCGTACCCGAGCCCGGTGGGATTGCTGGCCGGGTCGTAGGTACCGCCACGGCTGGCGCTGTAGGCCTGGTATTCCTCCGTTGCGTACGGCACCAGCATGTTGAAGGAGTCGCTGCCGCCGAACAGGAAGATGCAGACCAGTGCCTTGTAATCGTCGCCCGGGAGTGGTTCCGCGGCCATCGCCTGGCCGACCAGCTGGAATTGCGGAAGCATGGCGTAGGCGACGCCGCCGGCGAGCAGCGCCTGCATGCGGCGCAGGAAGGCACGACGGTCTTCGCGGAGGATGCGGGTCATGGCGGTCTCCTAGCGCTGGATCGCGAATTCGGGGGATGCCAGCGCCAGCAGCACCAGCGACTTCGCGCGGTTCGATGCGGTTTCGTTGATCGCGGCGAGGCGGTCGAGCATGCGCACCATCGCCTGCTCGGCCGGTTGGCCGAGGCGGCCGTCGAACAGCAGGGTATCGACCTGGTCGACCATGCCCGCGTGGTTGCCCGCCTCCGCCAGCGCCACCAATGCGGACAGGTCCAGCACCGGTGCCGCGGTATTGGCGGTTGGGGGCGCACCGGTGTAGTTCCACACCATCGCATCATGCTGGTTCAGCATCCCCACGTAGGTGGCTTCGGTCAGGATCTGGAACTCCGGCGCGTACAGGCCCTGGCTGCCATCCCCGGTCGGCAGGCGGTTGTCGGGGTCGAAGAAGTTGAAGACCGAGGGTGCGCGCAACGAATCCTGCGCCACCGACTCGGTGAGGTCCCCCGCGTTGGCGAAGCGGAAGCGGATCTCGCCGGTCGCGGGCGGCACGTAGCGCGCGTCGAATGCGCGCCACAGCGCCGCCAGGCGGACCAGCGGCTCGCGGGCCTTGCCGAAGCCGTCGCCCTGCGGTCGGATGCGCGCTTCATCGTCGAGCAGCAGCGTGCGCAGCACTTGGCCCAGGTTGCCGTTGGTCGCGGTCCAGGTGGCCGCCACCCGGCCGACGTACGCATTGCTGGGATTGCTGGTGACGAAGCGCTGGATGAGCTGGCGGCTGATGAACGGGGCGACGTTGCGGTGCGACGCGAGCGCATCCAGCGTGCGTGCGAGGCTGGCGGCGCAGTCGCTGCCCGCATCCACCACGATGCCGTCGAAGATCCGCTTCGGCTGGTCGTCGTGGTAGCGCGGATGGCACTCCATCGGCGCGTAGCTGGTGTCGTTGCGACGCCCGAATTGCGCATCCGTCTGCCCGGCATAGGTCCAGCCGGTGAACACCCGCGCCATGGCGCTGACCACCTGCTCGTCGTAGGTGGGCACGGGATTGCCCGCGGCATCCAGCGCGAGGGTGAAATCAGGATTGCGCTTGGACAGGCCGATCGAGAACAGCTGCATCACCTCGCGGCCGTAGTTCTCGTCGGGGGTGATGTTGGCTGCGGGATCCGCCTTGCGGTTGCCGGCATGGCTGAGGAAGTAGCCCATCGCCGGATGCAGGGTCACCTGTTCCAGCAGCGTGCGGTAAGACCCGAACGCCCCGCGCGCGAGGGTGTCCTGGTAGTCGGCGATCCGGTACAGCGTGGTGTTTGCGTTGGCCACTTCGCGGTCGGAAACCACGAGGATTTCGCTGAGCGCGAATGCCATGCGCATCCGCAACTGGTCCGGCGCGGTCGCTGCCTGCCACAGCCAGGCGTTCCGTCGATGCTGCTGGCGCAGGTCGTCGCGCGGTACGCCGTTGGCCACCACCTGTTGCAGGTGCGGCAGCACCAGCGTCGGCGGGGTGCGGGCCGGGTCGAGCTGTTCGTCCAGCCAGCGCCGGTAGCCGATCTGCCGCAGCCGTGCGATCTCCGCCCTGGTCGGCCCGAAGGTCGCCTGCGCGAGGAAGCGCGCGGCATCGGCATCGCTGGCCGGGATGTCGGGATACGACGCAACGGGCGGCGGCGTCACCGGCGGCGGGGATGGCGTCCCGGGACTGCCACCGCCCCCGCCGCCACATGCCACCAACCCGCCGCACAGCGTGATCGCCGCGCATGCGGCCGCCCAGCCTCGCCGGATGTCCATCGGTTGCTCCCCGTGGTTGTCGCCCCTGCAGGGAGTCCAACGCCTGCGCCGTGCCCGGGTTGACAAAGGGGAGGCGAAGCCGCCGTTCAGCCCCGGCGCAGCGCGCGCAGCAACGCGAACGGGAACCGCCCCCAGATCATCGCGAACACGGCGGCCCGGGTCATGGCACCGTGCCCGTCCGCATCGAAGATGCGGTAATAGCGCCAGAGTCCACGGTGCTTGTGCCATTCCACGAAGCATGGCCGCGTGCGCGACGACACCCCGCGCACATGGACCACGCGCACGTCGTTGGCGCAGGCGACCGCGGCGCCGGCGGCGCGCACGCGACGGCACAGGTCGAGGTCCTCGGCGTGCAGGCGGTAGCCCGCGTCGAATCCGCCGACGCGCTCGAACAGGGCGCGCGGCACCACCATCAACGCACCGGAGACCGCATCGACGCGCTGCAATGGCAGGTCGTCGACATCGACCCCGAGCCGCGAACGCCTGGGGTCGCGCAGCATCGCCCCGAAGTCGGGGTCGCGCCGCCGTGCCGCGGCGTCGCGCATGCCATCCTCGCCGACGAGGTCCGCTCCGACCAGCGCGCCGCCCGCATCACGGGCGTGGTCGCGCAGGCGCGCCAGGCTCTCGACGTCGACCAGGCAGTCGGGATTGACGAACGCCAGCCAGGCCGCATCGCAGGCGGCCGCCCCCTGGTTGCAGGCGGCGGCGAAGCCCGGGTTGTCCGGATTGGCGATGAAGCGGACGCGGGGATCGGCCAGCGCATGCCGCTGCACGATCGCCAGCGTGTCGTCGCGCGATGCGTTGTCGACCACCCGTACGGCGACCACGCCTGCTGCGGCGCGGAGACGGGAGAGGCACTCGTCGATCGTCTCCTCGCTGGCGTGGGTCACCACGATCGCGCCGATCGCATCCGCGTTCATGGCACCGATGCGAACAGGTCCGCCTGCGGCGGCGCTTCCTGCAGGCGTGCGACCGCAGTCGCCAGCCGACCACGCAGGGCGTGCAGCGGATCGTCCATCAGGAAGGTGGCCAAGCGTGCATGCCAGGCCGGCCAACGCACGGCCAGCGCATCCATGTCCCCATCGGCGGGCATGCCTTCGCGCGGGCGCGCCACGAAGGCATCCGCGCAGAGCACGTTGCGCCAGCCCATGCCCGCAAGACGCAGGGACAGGTCGACCAATGCCGCGTGCCATGAGCGGAAACTCGCACCGTCCAGGCCGCCCGCCCGCGCCAGCGCATCGCCACGCAGGAACACGGCGTGGCTGACCGCCGCCGGCAGGCTGGCCGTCTCCCCGGCCAATGATGCGGATGCCCTGGCCAACCGGGCAGGCGCCTCCTGCAGCGGGACGACCTCCCCGATCCGCGGCCAGGCCGCGACTTCGCCGGCATTGCACCAGGGCGTCGCACTGCCGATGCCGGGATCGCGGGCCGCGCAGCCGGCCAAACGTTCGAGCCAGCCGGGCGTCGGGCACGCATCGCCGGCGAGCACGACCACGTCGACGCCTGCGCAGGCACGCAAGGCCTGGTCGAGATGCGCCGCTTCGCCGATCGGCGTCGCACGGCGGGTGTGCGCGGCCTGCAAGCGGGTACTTGCGAGCCAGCGCTCGATGATTGCGCCGGCGCGCGGGCCGGCCTGCGCATCGTCGGCCAGCCAGACCCGGGTGCCGGCGGGGGTGCCGGCTTCCAGTGCGGCCAGGCAGGCGTCGAGCGCGTCCTCGTCGGTGCCCACCGGCACCAGCACGATCGGCAGCAACGCGCCCGCCGGGCTCACTGCTTCGGCTTGTAGATCGGATCCAGCGCGCGGAAGCGGCGGCCGTATTCGTCGGTCAGGTCGCGGGCTTCCTGCGGATTGCGGATCACGGTGGGGGTGATCAGCACCACCAGTTCGTCGCGGGTCTTGGTGTTGGCCTGGTAGCCGAACAGGCCGCCCAGCACCGGGATCCGGCTCAGGCCGGGCACGCCGGTGGACGATTTCTCGGCGCCGTCGGTGATCAGGCCGGCCAGCACCACGGTCTCGCCGCTGGGCGCCACGGCAGTGGTGGTGACCTTGCTGGTGTCGATGCGCACGTTGCCGTTGGTGTCCGCCACTCCGGTCGGCTTGCTGACTTCCTGAACGATGTCCAGGAACACCATGCCATCGCGGGTGATGCGCGGGCGCACCTTGAGGATGATGCCGGTGTCGAGGTACTGCACCGAACTGTAGGTCCCGTCCGCGTTGCCGCTGTTGGGGTTGAAGCTGACCGACGCGATCGGGATGCGCTGGCCGACGTTGAGCGTGGCCTCCTTGTTGTTCTGCGCCATCACCGAGGGCGCGGACAAGGTGCGCACGTCGGTGACGTTGTCCAGCGCCTGCACGATCGCCGCGGCATTCTTGCCGAGGAAGCTCCAGCTAAGGACATTGCCGACCGTGGTGCCGCCATTGCTGACCGGGCTCACGCCACCGCCGTAGCTCGCCCAGCTGTTGCGGCCGGTGGGATACGGGAACCCGGCCTCGCCCACCGCGTTGTCGAAGAACCAGCTCACCCCGTACTGCAGGGCGCCCTTCAGGGCGACGCTGACCACCTGCGCCTCGATGTGCACCTGCATCGGCATCACGTCGAGTCGCTCGATCACTTCGCGGATCGACTTCCACTGCGAAGGATTGGCCCGGACCAGCAGCGAATTCGTGTCCTCGACCGCGGACACGCCCACTTCGGCCCCGTCGACCTTGAGGGTGACGCGGCCATTGCCGTTGCGCGCGTTGGGCAGGCTGCCGCCATCCCCCAGGCCGGAGTTGACCGCGGCGCTGGACACGCTCGACTTGTCGTCCAGGCCGGCGTCGCGGATCTGCGTGGTACCCACGCCCGGCATCAGCGAGACGTCCTCGCCGGCGGCATTGCCGCGCCCGCCGAAGACCTCGGACAGGCGGTCGGCCAGGTCGCGCGCCTTGATGTACTTCAGCTCGTAGGAGAACAGGCGGCCGTCGCCGCCGCCGCCTTCGATCCGGTCGATCCATTGCTGGACGTCGTCGAGGTATTCCGGCTGGCTGGCGATGACCATCACCGCGTTGGTCGACTCCAGCGGCATGAACCGGAACATGCCCGCCACCGGGGACTTGGCCTGTTCGCCGAAGACCCGTTCGAGCGCCTGCACCACGTCGGTTGCGCGTCCCGACTGCAGCGGATACACGCCCACCGACATGGTGGCCATCCAGTCGACATCGAACACCTGGATGGTGCGCAGGTAGTTTTCGAGCTCGGACCGGGTGCCGGCGACGGTGATCAGGTTGCGCGCCGGGTCGACGCCGACGATCCCGTTCTGCCTGGCGTACGGCTTGAGGATCTTCTCCATCTCCGCGGCGGACACGTAGCGCAACGGCACCACCCGGGATTCGAACCCGCGCGCCAGCGCCGGCGACCCGGTGCGCGGCACCACGCCGCTGGCCAGCGCCTGGTCGGCGGGCACGATGTTGTAGCGGCCGTCGCTGTAGACCATGCGCGCGTTGTTCTGGGCCAGCACGCCCTCCAGCAGGTTCAGCGCGCCCGCCGGGCCGACCGGCTTCTGGGTGGCGATGGTCACCGTGCCGGAGACGCCGGGCGCGATGCTGTAGTTCTGCCCCAGCATGTCGCCGAGGATCGCCTTCACCACCG
>JAFLEC010000044.1 GCA_017302095.1 Lysobacterales bacterium
GGCCCCGCGCGGGCCACCGGTGTCGATCGCGGGCTGAGCCCGCCTGCCGATCCATCGCCACCTGCCCAGGCGCTCGCCAACCGCGATGCGCCAGGCTGCCCTTGGCCGCGCCGCCGTGCGCCGGCCGCATCCGATCACGGAGTTCCCATGCGTTCCCATTCCCTGCTGGTCGCGCCGCTCGCGGCCGCGATCCTCGCCGCGTTGCCCACCATCGCCCACGCGTCCGAGCCGCCCACTGCCGATGGCGACACCGTCCTGCCCAAGGTCGTCGTGGAAGGCACGCGCGCCAACATCGCCCCGGCGCGTGCGGTGGAAGACACGGCCCTCGATGCCCGCGCCGCCGCGAGCAGCGATGCCGCGTCGCTGCTGGATGGCCAGCCCGGCGTGTGGGTCAACACCGCCGGCGGCGTCTCCGGCCTGCCCTCGATCCGCGGCCTCGCCGACGATCGCCTGCGCATCCGCGTGGATGGCGCCGACATCACCGCGTCCTGCCCCAACCACATGAATCCCGCGCTGTCCTACGTGGCGCCGTCGGACGTCGCCCGGATCGTGGTGTATCCGGGCATCACCCCGGTCTCGCAAGGCGGCGACTCGATCGGCGGCAGCATCGTCGTCGAACGCAGCCAGCCCAGCTTCGCCGCCGCGGGCGAGGGCGTGGCGCTGTCGGGCGAGGTCGGCACGTACTACCGCAGCAACGGCGATGCCCATGGCGCCAATGTCTCGGCGACCATCGCCGGCGAACACCTGAGCCTGCGCTACACCGGTTCCACCGCGCGCGCGGACGACTACCGCGCCGGTGGCGATTTCAAGGACTACGACTTCACCGGCCGCGAGGGCCACACGCTGGACAGGGACGAAGTCGGTTCGACCGGCTACGTGTCCCACAACCAGTCCCTGCAGCTGGCGTACACCACGGGCGACCACCTGCTGGAGGCGCGCTTCGGCTGGCAGCAGATCCCGCGCCAGGACTATCCGAACCAGCGCATGGACCTGACCGACAACCGCCAGCGCAGCACCAACCTGCGCTACCTCGGGCAGTTCGACTGGGGACGGCTGGAGGCGCGGGCCTATCGCGAAAGCCTGGACCACGCGATGGATTTCGGCCCGGACAAGCGGTTCTGGTACGGCGCGGCGTCGGGCGGCAACAACCCGCCGGGTGGGCAGGCCACGCCGTGTTCGCCGATCGGCCCGACCTGCGCCGCCGGCATGCCGATGCTGACGGCGAGCGACACCACCGCCTTCATGCTGGATGCGGACATCACGTTGCAGGGCGAGGATCGCCTGCGGCTGGGACTCGAGCAGCGCGCCTATCGCCTCGATGACTGGTGGCCGCCGTCGGGCGGGATGATGGGGCCGGGCGAGTTCTGGAACATTCGCGACGGCGAACGCGATCGCACCGCAGCCTACGCCGAATGGGAACACCACCTCGGCCCGCGTTGGACCGCGGAGGTCGGCGTGCGCTATGAGCATGTGCGGATGGATGCCGGCGCGGTGCAGGGGTACAACCCCGCCAGCAACATGATGGGCTCTTACCAGATGCGCGATGCGGCGCTGTTCAACGCGGCCGACCGCTCGCGCAGCGATGGCAACTGGGATGCCACCGCGATCCTCCGCCAGTCGGTTTCGGATCGCATGGACATCGCCTACGGCCTCGCCCGCAAGGTGCGCTCGCCGGGCCTGTACGAGGCCTATCCGTGGTCGACCTGGACCATGGCCGCGGTCATGAACAACTTCGTCGGCGACGGCAACGGCTACGTCGGCAACCTGGCGCTGGCGCCGGAGCGCGCAGTCACCGCGTCGGTGACCTTCGACCTGCACGCCGCCGACCGCCGCTGGGAACTGCAGGCCACGCCGTACCTGACCTCGATCGCCGATTACATCGACGCGATCCAGTGGAACCCCGACACCAACGCCGCCCGCGCCACCCCGGTGCGCAATGCCTTCACGGTGCTGAAGTACGTGAACCAGGACGCGCGGCTGCATGGCCTCGACCTGTCCGGCAAGGCGCGCCTGGGAGAAACGGGCTTCGGGACCTTCGCGCTGCAGGGCACGCTGTCCTGGGTGCACGGGGAGAACCGGACCACCGGCGACGGCCTCTACAACCGGATGCCGGCCAACGCGCGGCTGTCGCTGACGCAGCGGCTGGGCGGCTGGGACAACGCGCTGGAGCTGGTCGGCGTGGCCCGCAAGGACGACGTGTCGCAGGTCCGCAACGAACTGGAAACCGCGGGATACGGCTTGCTGCACCTGCGCTTCTCGCGGGCCTGGAAGGCGGTGCGGGTGGATCTCGGGGTCGAGAACCTGTTCGACCGCCACTATGCGCTCCCGACCGGTGGTGCCTATGTGGGCCAGGGCACCACGATGTCGATCAATCCGCCGGTTCCCAACTACCCGCAGTGGGGCACGCAGGTGCCGGGACCGGGGCGGTCGCTGTACGCCGCCCTGACCCTGGCCTTCTGAACGCAGGTTGAGGCTAACCCGGGAGCACGAAGCCGGCGGCCACCCGCCGGCCTTCGCCCGCGAGCACGGAATAGGTGCGGGCGGCTGCGGCATTGGTCATGACGTCCAGCCCGATCCCGCGCTGCAGGCAGGCGGCCAGCACCGCCGCGGGCGGGAAGACCTGGGCGGCGCCGGTGCCCAGCAGCACCAGTTCAGGCTGCAGGCCCAACAGGGCGTCGAGGTCGGCGGGCACCATGGCGCGCGCGTCGGTGACCGGCCAGTCTTCGACCAGCGTCTCGGGCGCCACGATGAAGCTGCGCAGCAGGCGCTGGTCGTTGACCAGTGCCGAGGCACCATCGGCCCCGCGAAGGAAGTAGCGGTAGTCCGGCTGTTCGAGGTTGAGTTGCACGCCGGGACGCAGCTCAGGCGCGGGGCAGGACGATCTGCCGCTTGTCCTGCGAAGGCCGGTAGAGCACGGCGGTATGGCCGATGCGCTGCACCAGCGCGGCGCCGCAGCGCTGGGCGAGGTCGGCGATCATGCCGTCGCGGAGCTCGCGGTCGTCGGCGGCCACCTTCACCTTGATCAGCTCGTGGTGCTCCAGCGCCAGTTCGACCTCGGCCACGAGGGCGTCGGTGATGCCCTTGCCGCCCACCTGCAGCATCGCCTTGAGGTCGTGGGCCTGCCCACGGAGGAAACGGACCTGGGCGTTGGTGAGGGCGACGGACATGCAGCACGACGGGGGAGGACGGGAGCGCAGGGTATCATGCGGCCCTCGGCGGCCTTCGACGCGGGAGGCCGCCTTCCCCACCCAAGCCCGCCCCTCCCCGGGCGGCGGATGACCGATGGCGACCCGCAGCAAGTCCAGCCAACGCTGGCTCAAGGAACACTTCTCCGACCCCTACGTGAAGAAGGCGCAGGCGGAAGGGATGCGTTCGCGCGCGGCCTACAAGCTGGAGGAGCTGGTCGAACGCGACCGCCTGCTCAAGCCCGGGATGGTGGTGGTGGACCTGGGCGCCGCCCCCGGCGGCTGGTCGCAATGGGTGCGCCAGGAGCTGGACCGCCTGGAACAGGGCCTGCCCGCCGACGCCCCGCGCGGCCGGGTGATCGCCAGCGACATCCTGGAGATGCCGACCCTGGCCGGGGTGGAATTCCTTCATGGCGACTTCAGGGACGATGCCGTCCTATCCCGCCTGCTGGCGATGCTTGGCAACGACAAGGTGGACCTTGTCTTGTCCGACATGGCCCCCAATAAGAGTGGCATGGACGCGGTGGACCAACCGCGCGCGATGCACCTGTCCGAACTGGCGATGGACTTCGCCGACGGCCAGTTGCGGGCGGGCGGCACGTTCCTGATCAAGTTGTTCCAGGGCGTGGGGTTCGACGAATACGTGCGGGAGCTGCGGCGGCGTTATGCCAAGGTGGCGATCCGCAAGCCGGCGGCATCGCGCAAGCGGTCGCCCGAGGTGTACGCGCTGGCGCAAGGCAAGCTGGCGGCGATCAGGTAGGGTGGCAATGCCGCCCGTGAGGACAACAGGCAGGACCGAATGAACGATCTCGCGAAGAATCTGCTGCTCTGGGTGGTCGTGGCGGTGGTGCTCATGGTCGTGTTCCAGAGCTTCTCGCCGAAGCTCGCGGGCGCGCCGCAGGAGATCGTCTATTCGCAGTTCATCGCGGACGTCGAGGCCGACCGCATCCGCAAGGTCGACATCGCCAGCGACGAGCGCACGGTCAAGTTCGAGCGCAGCGACGGCAGCACCGGCAGCACCACCGCGCCGGTCCGCGACAAGGACCTGATCAACGACCTGATCGAGCACAAGGTCGAGATCAAGCAGGCCCCGCCGGACACCGGCATCTCGTTCTGGTCGATCGTGCTGAACTTCCTGCCGGTCCTGCTGATCATCGGCTTCTGGCTGTTCATGATGCGGCAGATGCAGGGCGGCGGCGCCGGCGGCAAGGGCGCGATGTCCTTCGGTCGCTCGCGCGCCAAGATGCTCACCGAGGACCAGACCAAGGTCACCTTCGGCGACGTCGCCGGCTGCGACGAGGCCAAGGAGGAAGTCGCCGAGCTGGTCGAGTTCCTGCGCGATCCCTCGCGCTTCCAGAAGCTGGGCGGCAAGATCCCGCGCGGCGTGCTGATGGTCGGCCCGCCCGGCACCGGCAAGACCCTGCTGGCCAAGGCCATCGCCGGCGAGGCCAAGGTGCCGTTCTTCAGCATCTCCGGCTCCGACTTCGTGGAGATGTTCGTCGGCGTCGGCGCCAGCCGCGTGCGCGACATGTTCGAACAGGCGAAGAAGCACGCGCCGTGCATCATCTTCATCGACGAGATCGACGCCGTCGGCCGCCACCGCGGCTCCGGCATGGGTGGCGGCCACGACGAGCGCGAGCAGACCCTCAACCAGATGCTGGTCGAGATGGACGGCTTCGAGGGTGGCGAGGGCGTGATCGTGATCGCCGCGACCAACCGCCCCGACGTGCTCGACAAGGCGCTGCTGCGCCCCGGCCGCTTCGACCGCCAGGTGATGGTCGGCCTGCCCGACATCAAGGGTCGCGAGCAGATCCTGAAGGTGCACATGCGCAAGGTGCCGCTGGCCGACGACGTCCGCCCGGACGTGCTGGCGCGCGGCACCCCGGGGTTCTCCGGCGCCGACCTGGCCAACCTGGTCAACGAAGCCGCGCTGTTCGCCGCCCGCCGCAACAAGAAGGCGGTCGACATGCGCGACTTCGAGGACGCCAAGGACAAGATCTACATGGGACCCGAGCGGCGCAGCATGGTCATCCGCGAGGAGGATCGCCGCAAGACCGCGTACCACGAGTCCGGCCACGCGGTGGTGGCGATGTCGCTGCCGGGCGCCGACCCGGTGCACAAGGTGACGATCATGCCGCGCGGTTGGGCGCTGGGCGTGACCTGGCAGCTTCCCGAGCACGACGAATTCAGCAAGTACAAGGACAAGATGCTGGAGGAGATCTCGATCCTGTTCGGCGGCCGGCTGGCCGAGGAGATCTTCGTCGGCCAGGTCTCGACCGGTGCCTCCAACGACTTCGAGCGCGCGACCAAGCTGGCCCGCGGGATGGTCACCAAGTACGGCATGTCCGATGTGCTCGGCACCATGGTCTACGCCGACGACGATGGCGGCTTCGGCGTGCACAACAAGACGATTTCCGAGGCCACCCAGCAGAAGGTCGATGCCGAGATCCGGCGCATCCTCGACGAGCAGTACGCGGTGGCCAAGCGCATCCTCGAGGACAAGCGCGAGGTGGTCGAGGCGATGACCAACGCGCTGATGGAGTGGGAAACCATCGATGCCGAGCAGGTCAAGGCGATCATGGAGGGCCGCACGCCCAACCCGCCGGCCGGCTGGGTGCAGAAGCCGGGCAAGGACGGCAAGGACGATTCGTCCACCCCGACCGCCCCGGCGATGGTGGATCCGGCCCCGCAGACCTGATGCCGCGATACGCGGTGCAATCGCAACGAGGCCGGGTTCGTCCCGGCCTCGTGCGTTTCAGATCGCTTCGCAGAGCGGCGAGGCCTTGATCCGCTGGACCTGCAGGTCGGTCAGCACCGGGCGCGCCGAGCGCACGAAATCGACGGGGTGCATCAGGTTGTTGCTGGCATCGCCGATGTGGACTGGCGAGAAGGTCGAGCCCAGCAGGACGTGGCAGACCTCGTGCGCCGTGCAGTAGTGCGTGCCGGCGCGGGCCACGACGCAGGCGGGGCGGTTGTTCATGTGCCCGCCGCAACCGTTCAGCGCCTCGCCGAAGCGGTCGATGTAATAGACCAGGACGCCAGAGCCCGGCGTCGGGCCGCCCAATTGCTGCAGTTCGGCGTATTCGCCCCCCGTCACCTGCCATTTGCAGGCGCCGTCGACCTGGGTGAGCCGATCCTGTTCGTCGCGGCTGAGCATCAGGCTGCTGCCGCTTCCGAACTCGATCTTGATGCCGTACGGCGCGTACACGGCCTGGGTGTGCGCGAGGATGCTGTTGAATGGCACGTCGGTCAGGCTGATGCTGCGGAAGTGCAGCCGCACCCGATGGGTGAAGGGCCTGCCGGTGTCCGGCATGCCGAGCGCGGCGCGCGTCATCGGCCCCACGAGGCCGTCGACCTTGAGCCCGGCGTCCCGCTGGAACGCGCGCACGGCCGTGCGCGTGAGCCCACCGAAGATCCCATCGGGCGACAGCCGGGGCGAGGGGTAGAGTTGTCTGTTGAGTTCCTGCTGCAGCGTCACGACCTCGGGGCCGCGGCTGCCGATGCTCAAGATGGCCATGGCGCCTCCAGTGGACCGGCATCGTGCGTCGCGGCAGCGGGTTGCCGCCATCCGCAGGAAGCTCGGTGGCACGGTCGAACGGGATAGGACGTAGGCCATAGACGGCGCGCAGGCGGGGTCCTTGCGTTGGCGCAAACTTGGCCGTTGCCTGACGGTGCACACTGGCCACCCCGCGCCCGTCGACCAATATCCATGGACAACCCCGTCCCGGCTTCGGCCGCCCCCGTGTGCATGTTCGACCGCCTCGGCGGCCAGCCCGGCCTGGACCGGCTCGCCGCAAGCTTCTATCGCTGGATGGATCGCATGCCCGAGGCGGCCGCGGTCCATGCGATGCATCGTCTCCCGATGCCGGAGGTCGAAACCCGTCTGGCGCATTTCCTCAGCGGGTTCTTCGGTGGCCCGGACGCCTATCGCCCGCATTACGGCGAGCCGATGATGCGGCGCCGCCATTTCCCGCTCGCGATCGGCGCGCCGGAGCGCGACGCCTGGCTCGCCTGCATGCACGCGGCGCTGGCCGATACCGTCGCCGACGAGGGGTTGCGCGCCGAGGCCTATGCGCAGGTCGCGCGTTTCGCCGAACATATGCGCAACCGCGACTGAGCCGCCGGCAGGCAGCACGCGGACGTGGAGGCCCTGATGTTCGACACCAGTCCCCGGCTCGATTGCGCCGGCCGCGAATTGATCCTCGACCGCCCGCGGGTGATGGGCATCGTCAACGTGACGCCGGATTCGTTCTCCGACGGCGGCGAGCACTTCGACCCCGGCGCGGCGATCGCGCACGGACTCGCGCTGGCGGCCGAGGGCGCGGACATCCTCGATGTCGGCGGCGAATCGACCCGCCCGGGCGCGCTGGAGGTGCCGGTCGAGGAGGAATTGCGGCGCACGATCCCGGTGGTCGAGGCGCTGTCGCGGCAGCTCGCGATCCCGGTGGCCATCGACACCTCGAAGCCGGAAGTGATGCGCGCGGCGGTGGCGGCCGGTGCCGGCATGGTCAACGACGTCTACGCGCTGCGCCGCGACGGTGCGCTGGAGGCCGCAGCGGCGCTCGGCGTGCCGGTGGTGCTCATGCACATGCAGGGCGAGCCGCGCGACATGCAGGCGAACCCGGATTACGACGACGTCGTTGGCGAGGTGCATCGTTTCCTGGCCGAGCGCATCTTCGCCGCCGAGATGGCCGGGATCGACAGGAAGCGCATCGTGGTCGACCCGGGCTTCGGATTCGGCAAGACGGGCGCGCACAACCTGCAGTTGTTGGCGCAGCTGCAGCGCTTCACCGAACTCGGGGTGCCGGTGCTGGCCGGGCTCTCGCGCAAGAAGACGATCGGCGAGGTCACCGGCCGCGACGACCCGCGCGCGCGGGTCCATGGCTCGGTCGCGGCGCACCTGGTCGCCGCGCAGCGTGGCGCGACGCTGCTGCGCGTGCACGACGTCGCCGCCACCGTCGATGCACTGAAGGTCTGGAACGCGGTGGCTGCGGTGCCGGCGCCGCGCGTCGAGGCCAAGCCGGCGATCCGCTGGCCGGAGGACTGAGGCCGGCGTTCCTGCGGAGGATCAGAGCAGCGGATCCACCGGCAGCCAGTAGGCCAGCCGGGCCACCGCGCGGCGCCCGAAGCTGGCGTCCGGTTCGCGCTCGCGGGTGCCGCCGGCGTCGCGCCAGAGCAGGCGCTTGCGCGAGGCGTCCCATTCGATCGCCCATGCATGCGCCGGATTGGTCATGGTGTCGAACAGTCCGAGCAGCTGGCCGGCGAGTGCCGCATCGGTGACCAGCAGGCCCTGTTCGGAGTTGAGCTGGATCGAGCGCGGGTCGAGGTTGAGCGAGCCGACGAAGACGGTGCGACGGTCGATCACTGCGGCCTTGCCATGCAGGCGTGCGCCGGAGGAACCGAACAGGCTGGCCGCGCCCTGGTCCGCACGCGGCTTGAGTTCCCACAGCGCCACGCCGCCGCGCACCAGCGACTCACGGGCGCGGACGTAGCCGCCATGCACGGCGGCGACGTCGTTGGAGGCAAGCGAATTGGTGAGGATGCGGATGCGCTTGCCGTTGCGCGCGCCGGCCAGCAGTGCCTCGGTGCCGCCGTCGCCTGGGACGAAGTAGGGCGAGATGATGGCGATGTCGCCCTGGCCGGCCTCCATCGCATCGCGCAGGCCGGACAGCACCGGCGACGGGCGGGCCTCCGGGATCGGGGTCGCCAGCTTGTCGGGAGCGTCGTGCAGCAGGCGCCAGTCGCCGGTCCAGCGCATGCCGAGGTAGCCCTTGCGGATGCGCGCCAGTGCGTCGGAATCGCCCAGCGCATCGATCCATTCCGCTTCGCCGGCGTCGAGTGCCGGCTTGCGCAGGTTGGCGCGGACGGTGTCGAGGGTGAGGGTGGCGGGCATGTCCGGGTCGACGGCGCGGATCGGCCACGCGGACGCCGAGTTCCAGTAGCCGTCGAAGGCGTTTTCCAGCGCGTCGACGACCGGTCCCGCGGCCAGCAGGTCGAGGTCCTGGAAGTTCGCTTCCGGGCTGGCCATGAAGTATTCGTTGCCGACGTTGCGGCCGCCGGTGATCGCAACCCGGCCATCGACGATCCACGACTTGTTGTGCGCGCGCCGGTTGACCCGCTTGAACGAGCCGGCGAATTCCAGCGCGGTGCCGAACATGCCGTCGCGCGTGGCGAACGGGTTGTACACGCGGATGCTGATGTTGGGGTGGTGGTCCAGCGCCAGCAGCACCTGGCTCTTGGCGCGGGCGTCGAGGTCGTCGAGCAGCACGCGCACGCGCACTCCCCGGTCGGCGGCATCGAGCACCTCGGCGGCGAGCAACCGGCCGGTGAGGTCGTCGTGCCAGATGTAACTCTGGATGTCGAGGCTGCGGCCCGCAGCCCGGCTGGTATAGCCGCGCAGCGCGAAGGCTTCCAGCCCGTCCGCCACCAGCCGGAATCCGGATTCGCCGGGGTGGCGTGCAACTGCAGGTGCGACTTCGGCGTCCAGGCGGGTGCCGTCGGCGACGGCGATCGCGCGCTGCTCAGGCAAGGCCGGACGGGTCGGCAACTGCGCGCAGCCGGCCAGCAGCAGCGCGGCGATCCACCAGCAGCGTCGCAACAGGGTCATCGGCGGGGCGTCGTCAGGCAAGGGGCGGTTCGCCATCCTGCGGACGCCGGAAGCGCCGCGCAAGCAGTCGTGCGGGCGGGCCACGCGCGCGTCCTGACCATCTCCGTCCCCTCGATTGAGCGATTCATCCCATTCCCGCGGTGTCGACCGGTCCATCCGAGCGCGCTGGGTCCGATCCTTCGTAGCCATTCCACTCCCCCAGCAAAGGCGCAGGCGATGTCGTCGCATCAAGCAGCAAAGTCCATGGTCTCCACGATCCTCGCCGTCTGCATCGGATCCGCCCTGGTCATCGGGGACGCCTCGTCGCATCCAGCGCAAACCGTGGTCGCCTCGGCAACCGACGGTTCCGGAGACGTTACCCAGCGGGCGGCCAAGAAGATTTCCCTGGCGATCGGCGAGGAAGTCGGCGACTTCACCGTGACCCACATGGAGGAGGCGGAAGCGCCCACTGGCTACAACGGCACCGAGTACACCGTCCGCTCCGGAGGCGGCAAGACCTACAAATGCAAGATCATGGAGTCCTCGAAGGTCGGCAAGATCTTCACCCTGGGCATGGGCTCCGGTGCCGACGCGATGTGTACCGAATTTTCGGGAGGGAGCGGCAAGCGCGCTGCGGGCGCTCCTGCACCCAAGCGCACGACGGGCGGCGCGAAGACCGCAGGCGCGGCGGAAGGCATGGAGGACGACGCTGGATCAATCACGATCAGCGATCGCGCTGCCAAGAAGATTTCCCTGGCGATCGGCGAGGAGGTCGGCAGCTTCACGGTCAGCCATCAGGAAGAAGCCGAGGCGCCCACCGGTTACAACGGGATGGAGTACACGGTCCATACCGGCGATGGCAAGACCTACAAATGCAAGATCATGGAGTCCTCCAAGGTCGGCAAGATCTTCACCCTGGGCATGGGTTCCGGTGCCGATGCGATGTGCACGGATTTCACCAAAGGCTCGCGCGACAAGGGCAAGACGAACGCGCCGTCCTGCAATGCCCTGCTGAAGGCATCCGGCAAGTGCTGACGCGGCGCAACCCGATCCGGGCCCGCTAAAACGCGACTCCCCCACGGCGACGGGTGCGCCTGCGGTAAGCTCCCCGCGGTCTCGACGGGGGAACCACGCATGACCGCCAGCACGCCACTGCTGATCACCTTCGGCATCTACCTGCTGGCGATGGTCGGCATCGGCTTCGTGGCGTGGAAGCGCACCCGCGACTTCGACGACTACATCCTCGGCGGCCGCTCGCTGGGCGGCTACGTGACCGCGCTGTCGGCCGGTGCGTCCGACATGAGCGGCTGGCTGCTGATGGGCCTGCCTGGCGCGCTCTACCTCGGCGGCGTGTCGGAGGCCTGGATCGCGCTGGGCCTGGTCGCCGGGGCGTGGGCCAACTGGCGCTTCGTGGCCGGGCCGCTGCGCGTCTACACCGAGCGCAGCGACGACGCGCTGACCCTGCCGGACTACTTCACGACGCGCTTCGCCGCCGACGGCAAGCTGCTGCGGATCGTCTCGGCGCTGGTGATCCTGGTGTTCTTCGCGATCTACGCGGCGAGCGGCATCGTCGCCGGCGCGCGCCTGTTCGAGAGCGTGTTCGGGCTGCCGTACGCGCAGGCGCTGTGGTGGGGTGCCGCGGCGACCATCGCCTACACCCTGGTCGGCGGCTTCCTCGCGGTGAGCTGGACCGACACCGTGCAGGCCACGCTGATGATCTTCGCGCTGATCCTCACCCCGCTGATCGTCATCCTCAGCACCGGCGGGGTCGGCGACAGCCTGCAGGCGATCGCCGCCCTCGACCCGGCGAAGCTGGACTGGTTCAAGGGTGGCGAGTTGGGGCTGGTCGGGATCGTGTCGCTACTGGCGTGGGGCCTGGGCTACTGCGGGCAGCCGCACATCCTCGCGCGCTTCATGGCCGCCGACTCGCTGGCGGTGATCCCGCAGGCGCGGCGGATCGGCATGACCTGGATGATCCTGTGCCTGGCCGGCGCGATGGCCACCGGCTTCTTCGGCATCGCCTATTTCGCGCAGCATCCGGAACAGGCCGGCGCGGTCACCGAGAACCACGAGCGGGTGTTCATCGCGCTGGCGAACGTGTTGTTCAACCCGTGGATCGCGGGCGTGCTGCTGTCGGCGATCCTCGCCGCGATCATGAGCACGCTGAGCTGCCAGTTGCTGGTGTGTTCCAGCGCATTGACCGAGGACTTTTACCGCGGCTTCCTGCGGCCGGCGGCGAGCGAGCGCGAGCTGGTGTGGGTCGGGCGGGCGATGGTGCTGGCGGTCGCGCTGCTGGCGATCTTCCTGGCCCGCGATCCGGACAGCCGGGTGCTGGGCCTGGTCAGTTACGCCTGGGCCGGCTTCGGCGCGGCGTTCGGCCCGGTGGTGGTGTTCTCGCTGTTCTGGGAGCGCATGACCCGCAGCGGCGCGCTGGCGGGGATGGTGGTCGGCGCGGCGACCGTGGTGCTGTGGAAGCAGACCGGCAGCGCGCTGTACGAGATGGTGCCGGGCGTGGTCGCCGCGAGCGTGGCGATCGTGGTCGCCAGCCTGCTGTCGCGGCCGCCGGCCGATGCGGTGCGCGCCCGCCACCGCCAGGTCCAGGCCA
>JAFLEC010000045.1 GCA_017302095.1 Lysobacterales bacterium
CGCCTACAATAGGCGGCCGGCGCAGCCCGGAACGTTTCAGCCCAGGTGGCGGAATTGGTAGACGCACTACCTTGAGGTGGTAGCGACTTAGGTCGTAGGGGTTCGAGTCCCCTCTTGGGCACCAATCGCAGCAACGACGAACCCCGCCAAGGCGGGGTTTTTTCGTGTCCGCGCATATCGTCAGTCCGCTTCGACGAAGTCCTCGTCCGGGAGCGCGAGGAAGGCCCAGAACGCGACGCCGCGCGCCCGCCAGTCGGAGGCGGCTTCGTCGAGGAGGTCGAGCAGGGTCTCGAAGCTGGCTTCGTCCGCATCCCGGAAATCGGCAGCACCGTCGAACAACAGCGCATAGCCGGCTGCCGGCAGCCACGACAAGTCGCGCAGGCGATCGGCCAAGGCATCCCAGTTGCGGCCGCTGCCCGCCGGGAAGTCGAGGGCGGTGGCCACGCGCAGCAGCAGCATCGGTTTGCCGGCGCAGCCTGCAAGGTCGACCTGCCGCGCGAGCAGGCCGGCGTCGCGGCTGGCGGCATCGAGGGTGGCGATATCACCGCCGCCGACGAAGAACACGCCGCTGCGGGCGGGATCGGAGAGGCCGAGGTCGAAACCGGAGGCGGTCATGGGCGGGAAGCGCCGGGGTCGAAGCGGCGAAAGGTCTCGTAGTGATCGTCGGTGTAGTACCAGGCCTGCGGCGGATCGCCGCCGGTCACGATCCGGCGGGTGCCACGATGCCGCAGTCCCGGGGTCTCCACCGTGTACTCGCGATACCAGCCGCGGGGTTGGCGGGGTAGATGGCCCTCGCGGTTGCCGAACACGCTGCCGTCCTGCGCATGCGGGAAGGGGCCGCCTTGCTGGATCAGGCGCACCGTGCGGCGCGCCTCGGCGGTCAACCCCGCCATCATCCCTGTGTCCACCGATGCGGTGCGCGAGGCGGCAGGAAGGGGCGGGCGGAGGGCCGGGCCGGGGTCGACGGCCCCTGCGGTGGCCGCCGGTTGGATAGCCGGTGTCCCGACGCCGGGCGGATGGGGCCATAGCAGCCACGCGATGAACAGCAATGCGGCCAACCACAGCCAAGGTGCAGCGCGACGGGAGGCGGCGGCTCCGCGCACCGTCAATGGCCCCGCAGGCGGAGCCCGGGCTGCGCTTGCAGTACACCGTCCCGGGCGAGAACCGCGCAGCCCTTGCGATCCGGATCCATCAGCACCGCGACCGGATCCTGGAACAGGGGATGGCGGATGAACTTGAGCTCCCAGCCATAGCGTTCGAGTTCGGCCAGCGTGTCCAGCTGTGCTTCGCCGAGTTCCGCGCGCAATTCCCGCCCCGACTTGCGGGTGCCTGTCCTGCGTTCGGCCTGGGCCATGCGCATCCCCTGTCCGTGGTCGGCATCCGGGGGCAGAATGGCCCCGTCCCCGCCGAGGTGCAAGTGCATGGCCCGCGACCCCCGCATCGACGCCTACATCGCGCGCGCCGCGCCGTTCGCGCAGCCGATCCTCGCGCATGTGCGCTCGCTGGTGCACGAGGCCTGCCCCGGGGTCGAGGAGACGATCAAGTGGGGGATGCCGACCTTCGTGCATGCGGGCGGCATCCTGTGCGGGATGGCGGCGTTCAAGCAGCATGCGTCGTTCGGCTTCTGGAAGCATGCGCTGGTGGTGGGCGAGGGCGAGCCGCGCGAGGGCATGGGCAGCTACCGGAAGCTCGCGTCGCTGGCCGACCTGCCGCCGAAGCGGACCTTGCTCGCGCATGTGCGCAAGGCGATGGCGCTGAACGAGGCCGGGGTGAAGTCGCCCGTCCGCAAGTCGGCGCCGAAGCCGCCGCCGGTGACGCCGCCCGACCTTGCCGCGGCGCTCTCGGACGCGCCCGCGGCACAGGCCGCGTTCGATGCGTTCCCGCCCGGTTGCCGGCGCGAGTACATCGACTGGATCGTCGAGGCCAAGCGTGCGGAGACGCGCGCCCGCCGCGTCGCCGAGGCCGTGGCGTGGATGGCCGAGGGCAAGCGCCGCAACTGGAAGTACGAGAACTGCTGAGCGATCAGTAGACGCTGTCCGTGCGCATCACCGGATAGCGGTTCGTGCCGGGGTCCCAGGCCGGGTGCCGGCGGTAGAAGAAGTCCAGGCGCGCGGCCGGATCCTTGGCGAAATCCGGATCTTCCTCGAGCTTGCGTTCGAACTCGGCCTTCAGCGCGGGGTCGCGGGCCAGCATCTTGCGCGCCTCTTCCTCGGCGACGTAGCCCTCCATGTATTCCTTCTGCTCGAAGGCATTGTTGAAGTCGCCCCAGGCCGCCATCGAATCCGGCGCCTGCGGTTCCAGGATGTTCGCCAGCAGCCGCGCCTTGGGTTGCGCGATCGGGACGTACAGGCCGCCCGCCGCGACCTGCGCCGACTGCGGCTTCCACGCGCCCTTGAGGGTGGCGCGCTGGTGGCCTTCGACCGACGCCGGCGAGAACTGCACGCGGTCGGCAACGAAGGCTTGCGCGCGGTCGTCGCGCAACGGCGCGGTGAGCACGCGGAATTGGATGCCGTGCGCCAGCAGGTGTTTCGCCACCGCCACCGCCTGCGCCTGCGGGACCAGGTAACCGCCGCGCGGCAAGCCCACCGTGGTGCCCGGCACGACCTCGTCGCGCAGCGGGATGTTCCACACCTGCGGCTTGGACTCGTCGTAGCGGGTCATCAGCGCGCCGGAGACCTCCGAGGGCGTGCGCGTGTAGGCATAGCCGAGGAATGCGATGGTGCGGACCTTGTCGGTGGCCTTGTAGTCGAGCGGCAGCGCGGTGCCCCCGAGCGTCGCCGCGCGCGCATCGGCCTCGCGGGCGAGCTGTTGCCAGCGCGGTGCGTTCGCGGCGACCAGTTCCAGCGCGCCCAGCACGGTGTCGTAGGTCGCGCGCACGCGCTCGGGGTAGGTGCGCCAGGAGTGGGTCTCGACCAGGATCGCCAACCGGTTGCGCAGCGGGAAGTAGCCATTGGAGAAGCGCGGCGTGCTGACGCCGTGGACGAACCCCGAGGCCGGGTCGTCGTCCTCGACGAAGCTCGGGTAGAAACCGACCGGCTTGCTGCCGCGGGCGGCGAGCTTCGCGATGATCCCGTCCTTGAGCGCATTGCCGGCTTCGCGCAGGGCGAGGTCGCCGGAATTGGTGGGCTCGCCGGTGATCGAGATGTCGTGCTGGAACTTGGCGCCGTCGGTGACGTGGAGGTCGAGCATCGCCAGCGGATCCCAGGCGTTGACCAGTCCGAGCATCGCCTTCATCTCGGGGCTGTCGGCCTTCACGTAGTCGCGGTTGAGGTTGTAGCGCTGGGCGGTGACGCGGAAGCCCATCTCCGCCGGTCCGCGCTGGTTCGGGCGGTTCCAGGCGCGGAAGTTCTCGTGGCCGTCGACGTTGAACACCGGCACGAACAGCAGCACCTGGTGGTCGAGCAGGCCGGCGCCGGCCTTGCCCTGCAGCAGGTCGCGGACCAGCTTGAAGCCGGCGTCCTTGCCGTCGATCTCGCCGGCGTGGATGCCACCCTGCGCCAGCACCACCGGTAGCCCGCGCGCCTGCGCCGTCTTCGGGTCGAGGGCGCCACTGGTCGAGATCGCCAGCGCCTTCATCGGCCTGCCTTCCGGCGTGGTCCCGAAGTCGAAGCAGCGCACCGCCGCCGGATACGCGCGCTGGAAGTCGGCGCAGAGCGCGATCACTTCGTCGTAGCGGCCGGTCTCGCGATAGCCGCTGCGTTCGGCGATGGTATGCAACGCGGGCGAGGCGGCGATGGCGGTCTGGCCGCAGGCGAGCAGCGCGGTGGCGAGCAGGGCGTGGCGCATGGACGAGTCCCGGGGGCAGGGCAGGCGATGGTAGCCCAGTGCTGGCGGGTGGCCGCGTGCCGGAGGCCATGCCGACGCCGCATCCGCTGCATGCGAAGATCGCCGCTTCGTCCTTCGCGGAGCCATCGATGGCCACCACGCTCTACTACGCCCCCGGCGCCGCCAGCTTCCTCGTGCACTGGCTGCTGATCGAACTCGACTTGCCGCACGAACTGCGCCTTGTCGATACCGCGGCCAAGGCGCAGAAGGCGCCGGAGTACCTTGCGCTGAACCCGAACGGCGTGGTGCCGACCCTGGTGCTGGACGGCAAGCCGCAGTACGAGGCCGCGGCGTTGGCGATGCTGCTGGCGGAGCGGCATCCCGAGGCCGGCCTGGCCCCGATCGCCGGGGATTCGCGGCGCGCCGATTACCTGCAGTGGATGTTCAACCTCGCCAACATGGTGCAGCCGTTGTTCCGCCAGTGGTGGTACCCCGGCGAACCGGCGGGCGATCCTGCGGCCGACGCCGTGCGCGCGCATTGCGCCCCGCGGATCGAGGCGCAGTGGCAGCGCATCGAGGACCACCTCGCGGCGACCGGTCCGTTCCTGCTCGGCGATGCGCCGACGGTGGCGGATTTCTACCTGGTGATGCTGATGCGCTGGTCGCGCAACATGCCGCGCCCGGCGACCGAATGGCCGCGGCTCGCGGCGCTGGCAGCGCGGCTGAAGGCGCGGCCTTCCTTCACGATGCTGTATGCGCGCGAAGGCCTGACCGAGTGGGCATGATCGCCGCTTCCGCTTAGTCTGTCCGCACTCCGATCCGAGACCGACGCATGAGCCAGCCGATCGCGGCCGACCCGAACGCGCGCCTGCCGCGCCAGATCCCCTACATCATCGGCAACGAGGCCTGCGAGCGCTTCAGCTTCTACGGGATGCGCAACATCCTAGTGCAGTTCCTGGTCAGCAGCGTGATCCTGGCCTACGTGCCGGAGGCGGAGCGCCAGTCGGTCGCCAAGGACGTGTTCCACAGCTTCGTGATCGGCGTGTACTTCTTTCCGCTGCTCGGCGGCTGGCTCTCGGACCGCTACTTCGGCAAGTACAACACCGTCCTCTGGTTCTCGCTCATCTACTGCGCAGGCCACGCCTGCCTGGCGCTGTTCGAAGGCCACCGCACCGGTTTCTACACCGGGTTGTTCCTGATCGCGCTGGGCAGTGGCGGAATCAAGCCTCTGGTGGTCAGCTTCTGCGGCGACCAGTTCACCACCGCGAACAAGCACCTCGCCAAGATCGTGTTCGACGCGTTCTACTGGACAATCAATTTCGGCAGCTTCTTCGCCTCGCTGCTGATGCCGCTGTTCCTGCGCAACTTCGGTCCGGCGGTGGCGTTCGGCATCCCCGGCGTCCTGATGTTCATCGCCACCTTCATCTTCTGGCTCGGGCGCAGGCAGTACGTGCGCGTGCCGCCGACCCGCGGCGAGGATCCGGATTCCTTTTTCGACGTCGCGCGCACCGCATTGACCACGCAGGCGCCGGGGCAGGGGCGCCCGGGCTTCTGGATGGCGGCCTTCGGCGTCGGCCTCGCCGCCGCGATGCTCGCCTGCTGGGCGTTGCATGCGTGGTTCGGGGTCAGCCTGCCGTTCTGGCCGGAGGACTTCCATTTCGTGATTTCGGCCTGCCTCGCGCTGGGCGCGCTGATCGCGTTCGGCGGCATCGGGGTGTCGATGCAACTGGAGCGTGCCCGCGGGCGGCATCCGGACGCGGCGGTCGATGGCGTGCGCGCGGTACTGCGGATCCTCATCGTCTTTGCGCTCACCACGCCGTTCTGGTCGCTGTTCGACCAGAAGGCCAGCACCTGGGTGATCCAGGGCAAGGCGATGGCGGTGCCGCACGACAGCTGGTGGTGGCCGAGCTGGCTGGTGAAGGAAGCCGGGCAGATGCAGGCGCTGAACCCGCTGCTGATCATGCTGCTGATCCCGTTCAACAACCTGCTCCTGTACCCGGCGCTGCGGCGCATGGGCTACGACCCGACCCCGCTGCGCCGCATGGGCTGGGGCATCGCCTTCGCCGGCATCGCCTGGGTGCTCGCCGGCCTGATCCAGCTGGAGATCGACAGCGGGACGCAGGCCTCCCTGGCGCTGCAGACCTGGCCCTACCTGCTGCTGACCTTCGGCGAGGTGCTGGTGTCCGCGACCGCGCTGGAGTTCGCCTACAGCCAGGCCACGCAATCGATGAAGGGCGTGATCATGGCGTTCTGGTACCTGACCAGCACGTTCGGCAGCCTGTGGGTACTGCTGACCAACGTCGCGGTGCGCAACGAGGCGGTGACCGCGCGGATCGCCGCCACCGGGTACAGCGAGAACGCGTTCCTGATGTTCTTCTTCGCGGTGTTCGCGTTCGTCGCCGCGCTCGCGTTCGCGGCGTATGCGCGGACCTATCCGATGCAGGACAACTACCGGGCGGCTTGAGCCATGCGCATCTCGATCACGCTCGCCATCGTCGCCCTCACCGTGCTGGTGTCGTGGCGCGCGTTCGGCGACCGCCGCCTGCTGGAACGCCTGATCCTGTGGCCGCCGGCGGTGGAGCGGGGCAGGCAGTACGAACGCCTGCTGACCTACGGCTTCGTGCATGCCGACTGGATGCACCTGCTGTTCAACATGCTGGCGCTGTGGTCCTTCGGCACCGCGGTCGAACAGGTGTTTTCGCAGTGGCTGGGCCCGCTGGGCTACGTGCTGTTCTACCTGTCGGCGATTGTCGTCTCGATCCTGCCGACATACATGACCCATCGCCAGGACCCGCACTACCGCAGCCTGGGGGCGTCGGGCGGGGTGGCGGCAGTGCTGTTCGCATTCATCCTGTTCGACCCGTGGTCGAAGCTGATCATCTTCCCGATCCCGGTGCCGATCCCGGCGTTCCTGTTCGCCGTCCTCTACGTGGGCTACAGCGTGTGGATGGATCGCCGCGGGCGCGACAACGTGAACCACAGCGCGCACCTGTGGGGCGCGGCCTATGGCGTGCTGTTCACGGTGCTGCTGGAGCCGCGCGTTGTCGGCCACTTCACGCGCAGCCTGTTCGGATGACCGCATCCCCCGTCGGAGCCCCGCGATGACCTCGATCCGCCACGATGCCGCCCACCATCGGTTCACCACCGAGGTCGACGGCCACGCCGCCTACGTGGAATACGTGCCCGGGACCAGCGCGATTGCGATCACCCACACCATCGTGCCGCCGGCGATCGGCGGACGCGGCATCGCCGGCGAGCTGGTGCGCGCGGCGCTGTTGCATGCCCGCAACGAGGGCTTGCGGGTGGATCCGCAGTGCTCTTATGCCGATGCGTGGATGCGCAAACACCCGGAATTCGACGCGCTGCGCGCCTGAACCGGCGCAGGGGCGTAGAATGCGCGCCCCATGCGCCTGAACCGCTACATCGCCGACACCGGCGCCTGCTCCCGCCGCGAGGCCGACCGCCTGATCGCCGAAGGCCGGGTGACGGTGAACGGTGTCCGCGCCCGCATCGGCGCCGAGCTTGCCGATGGCGACGAGGTCCGGCTGGACGGCAATCCGCTGGCCGCGCGCACCGCGGCCAAGGGCAAGCGGCGGCATGTGTACATCGCGCTGAACAAGCCGGTCGGGATCACCTCCACCACCGAAGCCGATGTGAAGGGCAACATCGTCGACTTCGTCGGCCACGAGCAACGGATCTTCCCGATCGGCCGGCTCGACAAGGACTCCGAGGGCCTGATCCTGCTCACCAGCAACGGCGACATCGTCAACCGCATCCTGCGCGCCGAGAACAAGCTGGAGAAGGAATACCTAGTTGCGGTGAACCACCCGGTGACCCCGGAGTTCCTGCGCGGGATGAGCCGCGGCGTGCCGGTGCACGGGCAGACGACCCTGCCGTGCAAGACCGGCAAGCTGGGTAGCCAGGGCTTCCGGATCGTGCTGACCCAGGGCCTGAACCGGCAGATCCGCCTGATGGCGGCGCACTTCGGCTACCGGGTGAAGCAGCTGCTGCGGGTGCGGATCGGCAACGTGAAGCTGGGCCGCCTGAAGCCGGGGCAGTGGCGCAACCTGACCGACGCCGAGCTGCGCGGCCTGCTGCCGGAACAGGCCGACTGGTAAACCGGCCCCCCGGCGCCCCGCCGAGGGACGAAAAAATTCTTGCCCGCCATTCACACATGTGCACGAAAACAGGGTATGGTGCGCCCACTGTTTCAAGCGGGATCACGGTACATCGTGACCCGATGCGGTAGATCCATCGCGATCCGCTACATCGTGTGCGTTACCCCTTGCTCGACAGTCGCGCCCCAAGCGGGGCGTGTGTCCATCCCAACTGTTCACCAGGAGTAGCAAACATGTCGGATCGTCAGACTGGTACCGTCAAGTGGTTCAACGACGCCAAGGGCTTCGGCTTCATCACCCCGGAAAGCGGCCCGGACGTCTTCGTCCACTTCCGCTCGATCCAGGGCACCGGCTTCAAGTCCCTGCAGGAAGGCCAGAAGGTCTCCTTCAAGGTCGTGCAGGGCCAGAAGGGCCTGCAGGCCGACGAAGTGCAGGCGATGTAATTCGCCTGGCGCCTCGCGCCAACGAAAGCCCGGCTCCGGCCGGGCTTTTTGTTTGCGCGGACGCAAGCCCTTCACCCGTGCCTTGGCTATCCTGTGCATCGTTCCCCCACGTCTAGAACCGCTTCCGCCATGCCCCGCGCCAGACTCGCCGCCGCCGTCCTCCTCGCCGTGCTGGCCTCGGCCTGCGACCGTGGCCGCGCGCCGCCGGCCCAGGATGCCGCCACGCCGGCCCCACCCGCCGCGGCCCCGGTCGTGCTGGCGGACGTGGTCGAAACCACCCCGCACTACATCATCGGCATCAGCTATCCCAAGTCGGCAGCCAAGTACCCCGCGTTGGCGCGTGCGCTACAGGCCTATGCCGATGCCGCCCGCGGCGAGTTGATGCAGGCGGTGCAGGGCCTGGGCGGGCAGAAACCCACGGCGCCCTACGACCTGAGCCTGCAGTTCACCGGCCTGGTCGACACGCCCGGCATCGTGGTGGTCGCCGCCGACGGCAGCAGCTACACCGGCGGCGCGCACGGCAATCCGCTGGTCGAGCGCTTCACCTGGCTGCCGGAACGCAACGAGTTGCTCACCGCCGGCAAACTGGTGGTGGCGCCGGACGGCTGGCGGGTGGTCGCCGATGCCGCTCGCGAGCAGCTGATGACTGGGCTCGCGCAGCGCCTCGACGCCGATGCGGTGGAAGGCCCCGAGCGCGCCGCGATGCTGGAGAACGGCAGCCGGATGATCGCCGACGGCACCACGCCGAAGGCCGCGAACTTCGCCCGCTTCGAGCCGGTGGTCGATGCCGACGGTCGCATCCGCGCACTGCGCTTCGTGTTCCCGCCCTACCAGGTAGGTCCGTATTCCGATGGCACGCGGACCGCCGACGTCCCCGCGGCCGTGCTCCTGCCGGTGGTTGCGCCGGCGTACCGCCCATTGTTCCGGGGCGGCTGAGGGTCGCGCGTCTCAGGATCCGAGACCGGCCAGGCGCAGCCTGCCGGCGTGAATGCCCAGCTGCGCATCGACTTCCTGAAGCCCGTTCAGGCCAACCCCGCCGGCGCCACGGATAATCCGGCGATGGCCGTGCACCCCGCGCTCGACGCATTCCATCCGGCAGTCGCGGGGTGGTTCGCGCGCCGCTTCCCGGCGCCCACCGAGGCCCAGCAGGCCGCATGGCCGGCGATCGTGGCTGGCCGCGACGTGCTGGTCGCGGCGCCGACCGGTTCGGGCAAGACGCTGACTGCCTTCCTCGCCGGCATCGATGCGCTGGTGCGGGAAGGGCTCGCCAGCGGCCTGCCGGACGCCACCCTGGTGCTGTACGTCTCGCCGCTGAAGGCGCTGTCGAACGACATCCACGTCAACCTCGAGCTGCCGTTGCAGGGCATCCGCGAGGAACTCGCCGCATTGCAGTTGCCGGACGTGGACATCCGCGCCGCGGTGCGCACCGGCGATACCCCGCAGAACGCGCGCGCGCTGCAGCGGCGGCGACCGCCGCACATCCTCGCGACCACCCCCGAATCGCTGTACGTGCTGCTCGGCTCGGCGTCGGGGCGGGCGATGCTGGCCCGCGTGCGCACGGTGATCGTGGACGAGATCCACGCGCTGGTGCCGAACAAGCGCGGCAGCCACCTGATGCTCTCGCTGGAGCGCCTGCAGGCCCTGTGCCCGCACCGTGTCAACCGCATCGGCCTGTCCGCGACCCAGGAACCGATCGCGGCGGCCGCGCGCTACCTGGTGGGCAGCGAACAGGTCGATGCCGCCGGCATCCCGGATTGCGCCATCGTCGACATCGGCCACGGCAAGCGCCGCGACCTCGCGCTGGAGCTGCCGCCGACGCCGCTGGCGGCGGTGGCCAGCAACGACCAGTGGGAGCAGGTCTACGACCACCTGCAGGCGCTGGCGCTGGAGCACCGCACGACGCTGGTGTTCGTGAACACCCGGCGGATGGCCGAGCGCGCCGCCCGCCACCTGTCCGAACGCCTCGGCAAGGAGCGGGTCGCCGCGCACCACGGCTCACTGTCGCGCGAGTTGCGGCTGGATGCGGAGCAACGCCTCAAGCGCGGCGAGTTGACCATCCTCGTGGCCACCGCGTCGCTGGAGCTGGGCATCGACATCGGCGACGTCGACCTGGTCTGCCAGCTCGGCAGCCCGCGCAGCATCGCCGCCTTCCTGCAGCGGGTCGGGCGTGCCGGGCACCACGTCGGGGGCGTGCCCAAGGGACGGCTGTTCCCGGCGACCCGCGACGACCTGCTCGAATGCGCGGCGATGCTGGACGCCATCCGCCGCGGCGAGCTGGACCAGCTGCGCATGCCCGAGGCGCCGCTGGACGTGCTGGCGCAAAGCCTCGTCGCCGAGGTCGCCAACCGCGACTGCGACGAGGACGCGCTGTTCGCGCTGGTGCGCCGGGCCTGGCCGTATCGGAATCTCGCCAGGGCCGATTTCGACGCGGTGCTCCGCATGCTCGCGGAGGGCTACGCCAGCCGCTTCGGGACGCGCGGGGCATGGGTGCATCGCGACGCGGTGAACCGCCAGTTGCGTGGTCGCAAGGGTGCGCGGCAGGTGGCAACCCAGTGCGGCGGCACGATCCCCGACGTCGGCGACTACACGGTGCTGCTGGAGCCGCAGGCGGTGTCGATCGGCACCGTCAACGAAGACTTCGCGATCGAGAGCCTGGCCGGTGACATCTTCCAGCTGGGCAATGCCAGTTACCGCATCCGCAAGATCGAGCCCGGCAAGCTGCGGGTCGAGGATGCGCAGGGCGCGCCGCCCTCGATCCCGTTCTGGCTGGGCGAAGCGCCCGGTCGCACCGACGCGCTGTCGCACGCGGTCTCGCGCCTGCGCGAGGAAGTGCAACAGCGGCTGGCGGAGGGTGCCGGCGTGGCGAATGCCTGGCTGCGGCACGAGGCGGGCCTGTCCGACGCAGCGGCCGAGCAACTGCTCGCGTATTGCGCGGAGCAGCTGGCCGGTTTCGGCTTGCTGCCGACCCAACGGCAACTGGCGATGGAGCGCTTCTTCGACGAGGCCGGCTCCACCCACCTGGTCATCCACGCGCCGTTCGGCAGCCGCATCAACAAGGCCTGGGGGCTGGCGCTGCGCAAGCGGTTCTGCCGCAGCTTCAACTTCGAGCTGCAGGCCGCCGCGACCGAGAACGCGATCGTGCTGTCGCTGTCGACCAGCCACAGCTTCCCGCTGGTCGATGTCGCCGGTTTCCTGCATTCCAACAGCGCGCGCGAGATCCTGGTGCAGGCGTTGCTGGATGCGCCGCTGTTCCCGACCCGCTTCCGCTGGAACGCGGTGACCGCGCTGGCGTTGCCGCGCTTCTCGTCGGGCCGGAAAGTCGCGCCGCAGTTGCAGCGGATGAAGTCGGAGGACCTGCTGGCGACCGTGTTCCCGGACCAGGTGGCCTGCCTGGAGAACATCGTCGGCGACCGCGAAGTCCCGGACCATCCGCTGGTGCGGCAGACCCTGGACGACTGCCTGCTCGACGCGATGGATGTCGAGGGCTGGCTGGCGGTGTTGCGCGGGATCGAGTCCGGTGCGATCGACATCGTCGCCCGCGACCTCACCGCGCCCAGCGTGTTCGCGGCGGAAGCGCTGAACGCCGCGCCGTACGCGTTCCTCGACGACGCGCCGCTGGAGGAGCGTCGCACGCAGGCAGTGCAGGCCCGCGGGCTGGGTAGTGCTGCGGCGGTGCGCGACCTCGGCCTGCTGGATGCGGAGGCGATCGCGGGCGTGCGCGAGGACGCATGGCCGATGCCGCGCAGCGCCGACGAGATGCACGAGGCGCTGATGCAGCTCGGCATGGCGACGCAGGCCGAA
>JAFLEC010000046.1 GCA_017302095.1 Lysobacterales bacterium
GCGCGGCCGGCGTCGAGACCGCGATCGACTTCGTGGTGGGCGACATCGCCGCGCTGCCGCCGCTGCCCAACCCGCGCGGCGTGGTCGCCTGCAATCCGCCGTACGACGCCCGCCTGGCCGCCGATCCCGCGCTGTACCGCGCGCTGGGCGATGCGCTGAAGGCGGCGGTCCCCGGCTGGCGCGCCAGCCTGCTGTGCGGCGACTTCGAACTGGCGCGCGCCACCGGCCTGCGCGCGCAGAAGCGGTACCAGGTGTTCAACGGCCCGATCGAGTGCAGCCTGATCGTCTGCGATCCGGTCGCACCACCGGCCCGCGAGGGCGTCGCCGCCCGCGAGTTGCCGGACGGCGCGCGGATGGTGGCCAACCGGCTGCACAAGAACCTCGACAAGCTCAAGCGGTGGCGGCAGCAGGAACAGGTGGCCTGCTACCGCGCCTACGATGCCGACATCCCCGAATACGCGTGCGCGGTGGACGTGTACACCACGGTCGGAGGCGATGCCTGGCTGCACGTGCAGGAATACGCCGCGCCCGCCGACATCCCGGAGGCGATCGCCCGCAAGCGCCTGAACGAGCTGCTGCTGGCGGTGCGCGAAGTGTTCGCGGTGCCCAGGGAACGGGTGGCGGTGAAGACCCGCAGCACCGGCAAGGGCGGCTCGAAGTACGGGCATTTCGACCATCGCGGCGAATTCCTGCGGGTCGAGGAGGGCGCCGCGACGCTGCGGGTCAACCTGTTCGACTACCTCGACACCGGGTTGTTCCTCGACCATCGCCCGCTCCGCGCGCGGATGGCGCGGGAAGCACGCGGCCGGCATTTCCTCAACCTGTTCTGCTACACCGGCGTCGCCACCGTGCTGGCCGCGGTCGAGGGCGCGGCGCAGACCACCAGCGTGGACCTGTCGGCGACCTACCTGGAATGGCTGGCCGACAACCTCCGCGAGAACGGCATCGGCGGTACCCGCCACCGCATCGCCCAGGCGGATGCGCTGAAGTGGCTGGAGGCCGACCGCGGCGCCTACGACGTGGTGTTCTGCGATCCGCCGACCTTCTCCAACTCCAAGCGCGCCGACGACTTCGACGTGCAGCGCGACCACGTGCGCCTGCTGCGCGCGGCGGTGGCGCGGTTGGCGCCCGGCGGCGTCGTTTACTTCAGCAACAACTTCCGCCGCTTCCGCCTCGACGAAGCCGCGCTGGCCGGGTTCGCGCAGGTCGAGGACATCAGCGCCGCGACCATCCCGCCGGATTTCGCGCGCAACCAGCGGATCCACCGCGCCTGGCGGATCGTCGCGCGCTGAGCCGCGACGGCGTCAGGCAGACAGCCGCTGTTCGCGCCGGTGCATCAGGATCCCGGCGACCACCACGCCCAGCCCGACCACGCTCACGATCAGCGTCGCCAGCGCGTTGATCTCCGGCGTCACCCCGAGCTTGACCTTGGAGTAGATCAGCATCGGCAGGGTGCTCGCGCCCGGGCCGGAGGTGAAGCTGGCGATCACCAGGTCGTCCAGCGACAGGGTGAAGGCCAGCAGCCAGCCGGCCAGCAGCGCCGGCGCGACCAGCGGCAGGGTGATCAGGAAGAACACCCGCCACGGCCTGGCGCCGAGGTCCATCGCGGCCTCCTCCAGACTGTCGTCCAGCGAGGCCATGCGCGAGCGCACGACCACGGTCACGTAGCAGGCGGTGAGGGTGACGTGCGCGATCATGATCGTGGACATGCCGCGCTCCGGCCAGCCCAGCGCCTGCTGCAGCGAGACGAACAGCAGCAGCGAGGAGAGCCCCAGCATCACGTCGGGCATCACCATCGGCGCGGAGTTCATCAGGCTCAGCAAGCCGCGGCCGGGGAAGCGCCCGAAGCGCGACAGCGCCAGTCCGCTGGCGGTGCCCAGCACGGTCGCGAAGCTCGCGGCCAGCGCGGCGATGGTGAGGCTGCGCCCGAGCGCCTCCATGATCTGTTCGTTGGCGAACAGCGAGGCGTACCAGCGGGTGGAGAAGCCGCCCCAGACAGTGGCCATGCGCGAGGCGCTGAACGAGTAGAACGCGACCGACAGGATCGGCACGTACAGGAAGGCGTAGCCCAGCGCCATCACCGCCCACAACCCCCAGTTGCGCCGGCTCATGCGCGGCCCTCGCGGCGTTCCTGGCGGTTCTCGATGTATTCGAAGACCAGGGTGGGGATCACCAGCAGGAGCAGCATCGCCACCGCCACCGCAGCCGCCAGCGGCCAGTCGCGGTTGGTGAAGAATTCGGTCCACAGCACGCGGCCGATGGTCAGCGCATCGGGTCCGCCGAGGATGTCGGGGATGACGAATTCGCCGACCGCGGGGATGAAGACCAGCAGCGCGCCGGCGATGATCCCCGGCATCGACAGCGGCAGGGTCACCCGCAGGAACGCCTGCCACGGGCGCGCGCCGAGGTCGGCGGCGGCTTCGAGCAACTTGAAGTCCAGCCGCATCAGGGTCGCGGTGAGCGGCAGGATCATGAACGGCAGGTAGTTGTAGACGATGCCGATGTACACCGCGAGGTCGGTGTGCAGGATCGCGCTGCCGGGTTCGACCAGGCCGACCGCGGCCAGCCCCTGCGAGATCAGGCCGTTCGCCTTGAGCATCCCGATCATCGCGTAGGTGCGCAGCAGCGAGCTGGTCCAGAACGGCAGGATCACCAGCACCAGCAACAGCATCCGCCACACCGGCCGCGCGCGGGCGATGCCGTAGGCGATCGGGTAGCCCAGCAACAGGCAGAACAGGGTGGACACGCTGGCGAACAGCAGCGACTTCAGGTACGCGGCGACGTACAGCGGGTCCTGCAGCAGCAGGGCGTAGCTGCTGGCATGCAGCTTCAGGCTGGCGGCGCCGTCGGCGGTGCGCTCGACCAGCGGCGTGTACGGCGGCGACTGGCCGAACACCGCTTCGGCGAAGCTGATCTTCAGCACGATCAGGAACGGCACCGCGAAGAACAGCAGCAGCCACAGCATCGGCAGGGCGGTCACCAGGAACCGGCCGCGCCGGGTGCGGAACTCGCGGCCGACCGCGCGGAACCAGCCGAACAGGTTCCGCACGACGTCGTTCCAGAACGACCAGGTGCCGCCGGGCGCGGCCGCGCTCATGTGCTCAGCACCACCGCGCCGCTGGCGGGCCAGCTCAGCCACAGGGTCTCGCCCCAGTCGTAGTGCGGCTCCGAGCTGCGCTCGACGTGGGTTTCCTGCACCCGCACCACCGCGCCGGACGCGGTCTCCACGTGGTAGATCGAGACGTCGCCCAGGTAGGCGATGTCGCGCACCTTGCCGACCGCGACGTTGTCCGCCCGTGGCGGCGCCTCGTGGACGTCGATCTTTTCCGGTCGCACCGCCACGCTTACCGCGGTGCCTTCCGGCAGCGGGTCGGCGTGGCGCGCATGCAGCACGCCGCCCTCGACCGCGGCGCAGGCGATGCGCGCGATGCGCTGGTCGGCGTCGTGGCCGAGCACCCGCCCCTCGAACAGGTTGATGCCGCCGATGAACTCGGCGACGAAACGGGTCGACGGGTATTCGTACAGCGCCGCCGGCGTCGACACCTGCACGATGCGGCCGGCATCCATCACCGCGATCCGGCTGGACATCGTCATCGCCTCCTCCTGGTCGTGGGTGACCATGACGAAGGTGGTGCCGACCCGCTCCTGGATGTTCACCAGCTCGAACTGGGTGCGCTCGCGCAGGCGCTTGTCGAGCGCGCCCAGCGGTTCGTCCAGCAGCAGCAGCTTGGGCTGCTTGGCCAGCGCGCGGGCCAGCGCGACGCGCTGGCGCTGGCCGCCGGACAGCTGGTCGGGCTTGCGGTTGCCGAGTTGCGGCATCTGCACCAGCTCCAGCATCTGCTGCACGCGATCGCGGATCTCGCCGGCGCCCATGCCGTCCTGCTTCAGCCCGAACGCGATGTTCTGCGCCACCGTCATGTGCGGGAACAGGGCGTAGCTCTGGAACATCATGTTCACCGGCCGCTGGTAGGGCGGCATCGCGGTGACGTCCACGCCGTCGATCAGCACGCGCCCGCGGTCGGGCGTCTCGAACCCGGCGAGGATCCGCAGCAGGGTGCTCTTGCCCGAGCCGGAGCCGCCCAGCAGGGCGAAGAACTCGCCGCGGTAGACGTCCAGGCTGATGTCGTCGCACGCATAGACCTTGCCGAAGGTCTTGGTGACGTTCTCGACGCGCAGGAAGGGCTTGGCCGCGGGATCCTTCCAGGGTTCCAGCGGCGCCCCGTGGCGGACGGGTTCGGCCATCCTCAGCGACCGCTCTTGATCGCGGTCCAGGCGCGCACGCGCTGGCGCTGAACGGCCTCCGGCAACGACTTCGGATCGACCAGCTTGGCCAGCACTTCGGCCGGCGGATAGATGCCTGGGTCCTCGGCGATGTCCTTGGACACCAGCGCGGTGGCGTCCTTGTTCGGATTGGCGTAACCGACCGCGTCGGTGATCGCGGCGGTAACCTTCGGGTCGAGGATGTAGTTGATGAAGGCCATCGCGTTCTGCGGGTGCCTGGCGTCCTTCGGGATCGCCATCACGTCGACCCAGCGGATCGCGCCTTCCTTCGGGATCACGTAGCGGATGTCGGGCCCCGGCTTGCCCGCGGCCTCCGCCGCTTCGGCGGCGGCGTCGGCCGCGCCCAGCACGTCGCCGGAATAGCCCATCACCACGCAGGCGTCGCCGTTGGCCAGCGCGTCCTTGTACTCGGCGTTGTTGAAGGTGCGGATGTAGGGGCGGATCGCGGCGTAGACCTGCTTGACGGTCTCGATCTCGTCGGCGGCACCGGCGTTCGGGTCCTTGCCCTTCCAGATCAGCGCCGCACCGAAGGCTTCCTGGTCGTCGTCCAGCACGGTGATGCCGCACTTCGCGAGCTTGGCGGCGTTGGCGGGATCGAACAGCAGGTTCCAGGAGTCGATCGGCGCGGCATCGCCCAGCGCGGCCTTGACCTTGTCGACGTTGATGCCGAGACCGGTGGTGCCCCACATGTACGGCACCACATGCGCATTGCCGGGGTCGATGTCCTGCAGGCCTTGCAGGATCGCCGGGTCGAGGTGGGAGAGGTTCGGCAGCTTCCCCTTGTCCAGCGCCAGGTACAGGCCGCCCTTGACCTGCCGCTGCGCGAACGGGCGCGCCGACGGGAACACCACGTCGTAGCCGCTGCTGCCCGCGGTGAGCTTGGTCTCCAGCGTCTCGTTCTCGGAGTACACGTCGTAGTTGACCTTGATCCCGGTCGCCTTCTCGAAGTTGGCGATGGTGTCCTCGGCCACGTAGTCCGACCAGTTGTAGACGTTGAGCACCTTCTCCTCGGGGCCGGCCGGGGCCTTGGCCGCGCTCGGTTCGGGGGCCGGCTTGCCGCCGCAGGCGGAGAGCAGGAGCAGGGCGCAGGCAAGCGGGGCGAGGCGCAGGGTCACGGCAATCTCCGGGTCGTCGATGGCGGGATGGTACGCCGCCGGGAAGGGCGGCCGGGCGGCCGGGGCCGCAGCCCTGTATCGTACGCGCCGAATCCCCTTTCGATGGAGCCTCCATGCGCGCCCCGCTGTCCCTGATCGCCCTGGCGCTGGCCAGCCTGTTCTCGACCCCGGCCCTGGCCCAGGACGCGACGGCTGACGGCAATGCCGAACCGACCCCGACCTGGGAGGTCGGCGGCAGCATCGCGGCCACCTCGGACTACGTCTGGCGCGGGGTGTCGCAGACCCAGGGCAATGCGGCGCTGCAACTCGATCTCAACGTCACCCATGCCAGCGGCTTCTACGTGGGCGCCTGGGGTTCCAACGTCGACTTCACCGCGCCCGGCGACGAGGACGACGGCATCGACATCGAGTTCGATCCCTACATCGGCTGGTCCGGTGCGGTCGGCGGCAACGCGGAGCTGGATGTGTTCCTGACCCGCGTGACCTATCCGGGCCACCGCGACGGCTTCGACTACGCCTACACCGAACTCGAGGGCAAGCTGACCTTCGCCGAGAAGTTCTACGTCGGTGCGGCCTACTCGCCGGACATCTTCAACCTCGGCGGCAACGGGTTCTACATGAACGCTGGCGTCGCGCTGCCGCTGGGCGAGAGCGGCTTCGACGTCACCGCGCAGGTCGGCCATTACAACCTCAACGATGCCGCTGGCGACAGCTACAACGACTACCTGTTGGGCATCGGCCGCAGCTTCGGCTCGTTGCGCGCCGACCTCCAGTACACCGACACCTCGAGCTACGGCGAGGAACTCAGCGATGCGCTCGACGACGCCAGCCAGGCCGACGGCCGGGTGGCGCTGATGCTGACCTGGGAGTTCTGAGCCGCGCACCGGCTTGCCGCGGCAAGCCGCACCAACGAAAAGGCCGCGCGCATGCGCGGCCTTTTCGTTTCCGGTTGCGATGCGATCAGCCGTTGCCGACCACGTCGGGGCGGTCCGGCCCGAGCCACTTGTAGACCACGCCTCCCAGCAGGCCGCCGAGGATCGGGGCCAGCCAGAACAGCCACAGCTGCGCCACCGGGGCACCGCCGACCATCAGCGCCACGCCGGTCGAGCGCGCGGGGTTCACCGACGTGTTGGTGACCGGGATGCTGATCAGGTGGATCAGGGTGAGGCCGAGGCCGATCGCGATCGGCGCGAAGCCGGCCGGTGCATTGCGATGGGTCGCGCCCATGATGATCACCAGGAACATCGCGGTCATCACGACCTCGCACAGGAACGCGGCCGCCAGGCTGTAGCCGCCGGGCGAGTGCGCGCCGAAACCGTTGGTGGCGAAGGCGCCCGCGCTGTTTGGGTCGATGGCGAAGCCGGGCGCACCGCCCGCGACCTGCAGCAGGATCCAGCCCGCGAAGACCGCGCCCAGCACCTGCGCGACGATGTAGGGCAGCAGGTCCTTGAGCGGGAAGCGGCCGCCGGCCCACAGGCCGAAACTGACCGCCGGATTGAAGTGGCCGCCCGAGACATGCCCGAGCGCATAGGCGCCGGTCAGCACGGTCAGGCCGAATGCCAGCGACACGCCCAGCAGGCCGATCCCCAGCGGATTGCCGTCTCCCCCGAACTTGGCGGCCAGCACGGCGCTGCCGCAGCCACCCAACACCAGCCAGAACGTGCCGATGAACTCGGCAGCGAGTTTCTTCGTCATCGCGATCTCCCCAAGGCGATTCGTGGCGTGCACGGCGCACGCCAAGCCACGTTAGCCGAAGCGATCCGCCGGATGCGTGGGTTTTGCGTTAAGGCGCGGGTTCAGCGGCCGCGGATGCGGTCCAGCAGGCCACCGGTGCGGGCGGGGGCGACGGACGCTTCGGCGGATGCCGCCGTCGCAGGTTCGGCGTAACCGGTCGCCAGGTTCGCGTTGACGAAGTCGGCCACCTCGGGGCGTCCAACCCCGCTGGCCTCGGCGATCTCGTCGACGGTGGCCGGCGCCTTCATCATCGCGGTCGCGATGCGGAAGTGCTTCGGGTACTCGCGCTCGGTCTGCGGCCACTTCAGCAGGCGGAAGTGGCCGGCCGGGTCGTGCCCGTCAACGATCTCGCCCTTGCCCGACTGCAACCCACCCAACCAGCGTAGGCGCGCCAGCGGCTGCGCGGCACCGAGCGAAGCCGCCTCGGCGTTCCACTCCGCATCGGATGGCGTTTGGAAGCTGTCGATCGACAGCATGCCATCGAAGTAGGCGGCCAGCGGCTTCAGCGCGGCCTGGCCGTGCCAGACGCCCGCGGGTACGTCGAGCAGCAGCACAGGTCCATCGCTGCGTTGCAGGCGCGCGCGCCGCGGCAATCCATTCGGGCCGATCCACGCCGCCAGCGGGCGATCTTCGTCCAGCGCGCTGCTTGCATCGGCGACCTGGTGATCGATCGCCAGCGCCTCGGGTTCTTCGTGTGGCGATTCGACGGACGCTTCCACCGCTTCCACTGCTTCCGCCGTCGATGCCGTCGCATCCGCGGAGCTGGGCAGGGCCGGTGCAGGATCTGGCGATGCTGGGGCAATTCGCAGTTCCGGCGCGGGCGAGGCAGCCGAAAGTTGGTCCAGCAAGCCAGCCAGTGCCGCGGGGTCGATCGGCCGCGCCAGCCGGAAATCGGTCTGCGTGCGTTCCATCGCGGTCAGGCCGATCACACGCTTGCCGGCCGCATGCAGGCGCAGCCAGCTCATCGGTCCGTACAGGCTGTCCATGTCGACCACGATGACGTCGGCGTCGTCGCCGCCCAACATCCAGCGCCCTCCGGCATTCGCGATGTCGAAGGCTGCGCGCAGTTCGGCTTCGGTCTTGCCGTCCATACCGGTAATGCCGAGGGTAAGTGCCATTCCGAGCGTCCGCGAGGGAAACGTCCCGAGTGTTGCCAACGCCAACGCCTGCGTCAACGCGCGCGGCGCGGTTGTGCGTGCTCGATCCAACAAACGCAGGCGTATGCGGCTGTTCCGCCGGGCATTCGAGCCCGTCGTCAGGCGATCAGCGAACGGGGCGTGCGCGGCAGTTGCGCGCGCAGGAAAGCCATCTGGTCGGCGAGGATGTTGCGGTTGGACAGGATCAGGTGCTCGATCCAGCTCGGCCGGTAGGGGATCGCGAGGAGCGGCATCCCGGCCTGCTGCGGCGTGCGGTTGCCCTTGCGCGAGTTGCAGTGGAAGCAGGCGGAGACCACGTTCTCCCACAGGTCCAGGCCGCCCTTCGAGACCGGGTGCACGTGGTCCCGGGTCAGGGAGCTGCGATGGAATTCGCGCCCGCAGTACAGGCACAGGTGCTGGTCGCGGGCGAACAGGGCCTGGTTGGTCAGTGCCGGGGTGGGGTCCAGCGCCTGCGGTCGCGCATGGCCGCGGGCAGCGACGATCGGATGCAGGTGCAGGATGCTGCGCTGGCCGCTGCGGCGGTTGGTACCGCCATGGACCTCGATGCAAGGCTCGCCGAGGGTCCACGCGACCGCGCCACGCGCGTAGAGGCAGGTGGCGTCCTGCCAGCTCATCCAGTCGAGCGCGCGACCGTGTGCGTCCAATGCGAGCAGGCGCAGGCCGGGCAGGCGCGATGCGCTGGCGCCAGGCTGGAATTCGGGGGGCAGGGGGCCGTCCGCTTGGCCCGTCGCGGGTCGGGGTCCGGCATGGACCGGGCGTAGCGTTGCGCTCGCGGTTCCCATGGGGAAACCAGCTTATACGCCTTCGATGACGATTTGTGTACCGCAGGCGTGCCGGTTGCACGCCGACCTGTCCGCGCGCCGGTCGGGCGCGCGGGCGTGGCGGCTCAGGCGCCGAAGCCGGCGTCCGGCATCGACATCAGGCTGGCCGCACCGGCCTCGATCGCCGCCTTGTGCGCCAGCGTGCGCGGCAGGATCCGCGCGAAGTAGAAGCGGGCGGTCTCGCGCTTGGCATCCTTGAACGCCTGCGGGCGGTCCGCCGCCGCCGCCGCGGCGACGCTGCGCGCCCACCAGTACGCCAGCACCACGTAGCCGGAATAGAACAGGTAGTCGGTGCTGGCGGCGCCGAGCTCCTCGGGATTGCTGGCCGCGCGCTGCAGCACGTCGATGGTCAGCTTGCCCCACTCGCCGCACTTCGCGCGCAGCGGCGCGATGAACTGGGCCAGCGCCGCATCGCCCTCGTGCTGGCGGGCGAACGCCTCGACCTCGGCCAGGAACAGCTTCAGCCCGGCGCCCTGCGTCGCCGCGGTCTTGCGGCCGATCAGGTCCAGCGACTGGATGCCGGTGGTGCCTTCGTACAGCGTGGTGATGCGGGCATCGCGGGCGTACTGCTCCATCCCGTGCTCGTGGATGTAGCCGTGGCCGCCGAAGCACTGGAGGGCGTTGTAGGTGTTCTCGATGCTCCACTCGGTGAGGCAGGCCTTGGAGATCGGGGTGAGGAAGCCGACCAGCGTCTCGGCACGTTCGCGCGCCTCGGCATCGCCTGCCTTCTCGGCTTCGTCGAGCAGCGAATAGGCATGCAGCGAGAGCAGGCGGCCGCCTTCGACCAGCGCCTTCTGCGACAGCAGCATGCGGCGCACGTCGGGGTGCACGAGCAACGGGTCCGCCGGCTTGTCGGGGTTCTTCGGGCCGGACAGCGAGCGCGACTGCAGGCGCTCGCGGGCGTAGCGCAGGGCGTTCTGGTAGGCGCGTTCGGACAGGCCCAGGCCCTGTACGCCGACGCCGAGGCGCGCCGAGTTCATCATCACGAACATCGCCTGCAGGCCCTTGTGCGGCTGGCCCACGAGGTAGCCCTCGGCGCCGTCGAAGTTCATCACGCAGGTGGCCGAGCCGTGGATGCCCATCTTGTGTTCGATCGCGCCGCAGCGCACCGCGTTGCGCTCGCCGACGGTGCCGTCGCGCGCGACCTTGAACTTCGGCACCACGAACAGCGAGATGCCCTTCGGGCCCGGCGGCGCGTCCGGCAGCTTGGCCAGCACCAGGTGGACGATATTGGGGACGAGGTCGTGCTCGCCGGCGGTGATGAAGATCTTGGTGCCGGTGATCGCATGCATCCCGTCCGCGATCGGCTCGGCGCGGGTCTTGAGCAGGCCGAGGTCGGTGCCGCAATGCGGTTCGGTCAGGCACATGGTGCCGGTCCAGGCGCCGGTCACCAGCGGCTTGAGGAAGACCTCCTTCTGCCAGTCCTCGCCATAGGTCTCGAGTGCCTTGACCGCACCGTGGCTGAGCATCGGGAAGTTGCCCCAGGCCAGGTTGGCGCCGTCGACCAGTTCGGTGAGTACGCCGCCGAGCAGGGCGGGCATGCCCTGGCCGCCGTGTTCGGGGTCGTTCGTCAGGCCGGTCCAGCCGCCTTCCACGAACTGGTCGAAAGCCTGCTTGAAGCCCGGCGGCGGGGCGACCTCGCCGGTCGCCTTGTCGTACACGCAGCCGATCTCGTCGCCGACCCGGTTCAGCGGGGCGAGCACGGTTTCGGCGAAGCGCGCGGCTTCGTCGAGTACCGCGTCGACCAGTTCGCGGTTCACCTCGGCATGCCCCAGCCGCTCGAACAGCGCTTCCGCGCCGAGCACGTCGTAGAGGGCGAAACGGAGGTCGTCGAGGGGCGCCTTGTAGCTGCTCATGCGGGTGATCCGGGCTGGGCAGGCCGCCAACCGGCCTGCGGAACCCGAAGCATACTACGGCGTATGGTGATGGTGTCGCGACGTGCCGACGCGGGTCAGCGCAGCACCCCGGGCAGGCCCGGCACCGGCGCCAGCGCGCTGCTCAGCTTGACCTTGTAGCTGCGGTCGCCGCCGTCTTCCGGCGCGGCGTTGAGCGTGCCGCCCAGGGTGTAATTCAGGCCGCGGCCATCGGCCAGCGCGGTGGCGATCCGCGCGCGTCCCGCCGCCGTGGGTTGCAGGGTGGCGGTATGGACGTCGGCGGACTCCGGGCCGACCACCAGTTGCGGCTGCGACTGCACGCGCGCGGCGGCGCCGTTGTCGAACGCGACCTCGATGTCGGTGGCGGTGAAGCGCATCGCCACCGTGCTGTAGTTCTGCAGGCGCAGCTGGACGTCCCAGCGGCCATCGGCGCGCACCGTGAGTTGCTGGATGCTGGCGGCGGGCTCGGACACCCGGCGGACCGGGCCGCCACCGCAGCCGGCGAGCAGCAGGGCGGCGAGGGCGAGGGCGGCAAGGTGGCGGATCGGCATGTCAGAACCCCGCATCGAGGTGGCTGGCCGGCAGTTCGCGGATGTAGGTGTCCTTTGCCGCGACGAACGCCTCGGCGAGGCGGTAGGCCTCGCGACCGATGGCGGCGCGGGTTTCGTCGCTGGCGTTGCCGAGGTCGTGCCGGCCCACGAGGGAGACGAACAGGGCGAAGGCGGTGTCGTGGATGTCCATGGCGGCGTCACGTGTGGGCAGGCCACGACCATACACCGGGCCTGCCGCGGGCGCGATACGGCAAGGCGCAAACGAAAAACCCCGCGCGCGGCGGGGTTTTCGGCATCGTCTTCCGGAGTGGTGGCCGGGGAGGGAATCGAACCCCCGACACGGGGATTTTCAATCCCCTGCTCTACCAACTGAGCTACCCGGCCAGTGCAGCCGGTCGAACGA
>JAFLEC010000047.1 GCA_017302095.1 Lysobacterales bacterium
AAGCGAGGACACCACGCCTCCGGTGACGAAGACGAGCGGGGTCTGGGGTGCAGGGGAGGTCATGGCGGCAGCACGCTGCTGGAAATGCGCATTCTAAGGGCAAGCGCGGGCGGCTGCACGCGGGCGCTTTGGAAGTCGTTGATATCCAAGGACAAACCCGTCCAGGCGAAGCGGCCCGCAGGCATCCGCAACCCAAGGCGGCCCGGCATCGTCCGCCTTGACCCGCCACACCGCAGAGGCCACTCTCCCGGCTTTGCCAAGGCGAGCCGATCGAACCCCGCATGCGTGCCCAGACACTGTTCAAGATCCTGTTCGCAGCCAGCCTCCTGGCGATGCGACCGAGCCATGCGGCGCCCCCGGCCGACCCCCCGTCCTACCAGATGCGGACACCCGCCGAGACCAACCTCGGCGACATCCTGCAGGACCTCCAGAAGATCCGCGCTTCCGACACCCACTTCTACCTCCTGATCTGGATGCCGTCGGCGTTCTGGGCCAAGGCCATGCACTCGAATGGCGACGATCCGGGGACGAAGCAAAACCGCAAGGTGCTGGGCCTCTTCGACAACTACACCGTCGTCGTGTCCATGAAGACGCGGCAGTCGTTCGGCGACGAGGACGAGTACGCAGGCCAGGATGAGCTGCGCAAGTCCCTGCGATTGCTGGGCGACGACGGAACAGCCTATTCCCCGCTTGACGACAAGCGGCTCGGCGGCGAAATGAAGATGATCGCGGCCATGCTCAAGACCGTCCTCAACCAGATCGACGAGAAGAACGCGGACCAGATGCACATCCTCGTGTTCCCCGGCAAGGATGGCGCCGGCAAGCGCTTCGCGGATGCGACGGCCGACGGATCGCTGCGCTTCGAGATCGACGGACAGCGGTTCTCCTACCGCCTCCCGCTGGGCAGCCTGCTCCGGCCACGGATCGATCCGGTCAGCGGCGAATCCTTCCCCGGCAACTACGGGTTCAATCCCTACACCGGCAACAAGCTCGACGCGGGCGCAGCCTCCAAGTGATCACGACGCCATGAGCAGTCGCTACAACGCCGCCGACATCGAAGTCCTGTCGGGCCTGGACCCGGTCAAGCGCCGGCCCGGCATGTACACCGACACCGCGCGCCCGAACCACCTGGCCCAGGAGGTCATCGACAACGCGGTCGACGAAGCCCTGGCCGGGCACGCGCGCGCCATCGCGGTGACCCTGCACGCCGACGGCAGCTGCGAGGTCGCCGACGACGGCCGCGGCATGCCGGTGGACATCCACCCGGAGGAGAAGATCCCCGGCGTCGAGCTGATCCTCACCCGCCTGCACGCGGGCGGCAAGTTCAGCAACAAGAACTACACCTTCAGCGGCGGCCTGCACGGCGTCGGCGTCAGCGTGGTCAATGCGCTGTCCAGGCATGTCGACGTCTTCATCAAGCGCGACGGCAACGAGTACCGGATGTCGTTCAAGGACGGCGACCGGGCGTCGAAGCTGGAGGTCGTCGGCAGCGTCGGCAGGAAGAACACCGGCACCCGCCTGCGCTTCTGGCCGGACCCGAAGTACTTCGACACCCCGAAGTTCAACCTGCGCGCGCTCAAGCACCTGCTGCGCGCCAAGGCCGTGCTCTGCCCCGGCCTGACCGTCTCGCTGTTCGACGAGGCCAGCGGCGAACGCGCCGAATGGCATTACGAGGACGGCCTGCGCGACTACCTCAAGGGCGAACTCGCCGACCGCGAGCTGCTGCCGCCCGAGCTGTTCGTCGGCACCCTGAAGAAGGACACCGAGGTGGTCGATTGGGCGGTGGCCTGGATCGCCGACGGCGAACTGGTGCAGGAAAGCTACGTCAACCTCATCCCGACCGCCCAGCACGGCACCCACGTCAACGGCCTGCGCACCGGCTTCACCGATGCGCTGCGCGAGTTCTGCGACTTCCGCAACCTGCTGCCGCGCGGCGTCAAGCTGGCGCCGGAGGACGTGTGGGACCGGGTCGCGTTCGTGCTGTCTCTGAAGATGACCGACCCGCAATTCAGCGGGCAGACCAAGGAACGCCTGAGCTCGCGGCAGGCCGCCGGCTTCGTCGAAGGCGCCGCCCACGACGCGTTCTCGTTGTGGCTGAACCAGCACACCGAATTCGGCGAGAAGATCGCCCAGCTCGCGATCGAACGTGCATCGGCGCGCCTGAAGACCGAGAAGCAGGTGGTGCGCAAGAAGGTGACGCAAGGCCCGGCGCTGCCCGGCAAGCTCGCCGACTGCATCAGCCAGGACCTGTCGCGCACCGAACTGTTCCTGGTCGAGGGCGACTCCGCCGGCGGCAGCGCGCGGCAGGCCCGCGACAAGGATTTCCAGGCCATCCTGCCGTTGCGCGGCAAGATCCTGAACACCTGGGAAGTGGCGTCCGGGCAGGTGCTGGGCTCGCAGGAAGTGCACGACCTCGCCGTCGCCATCGGCTGCGACCCGGGCAAGGACGACATCGAGGGCCTGCGCTACGGCAAGGTCGTCATCCTCGCCGACGCCGACAGCGATGGCCTGCACATCGCCACCCTGCTCAGCGCGCTGTTCCTGCGCCACTTCCCCGCGCTGGTGCGCGCCGGCCACGTGTTCGTGGCGATGCCGCCGCTGTTCCGCGTGGACGTGGGCAAACAGGTGTTCTACGCGCTCGACGAAGAGGAAAAGCGCCTGCTGCTGGAGAAGATCCAGCGCGAGAAGCTGAAGGGCCAGGTCAACGTCACCCGCTTCAAGGGCCTCGGCGAAATGAACCCGCAGCAACTGCGCGAATCGACGATGCACGTCGATACCCGCCGCCTGGTCCAGCTGACCGTGGACGACGACGATGCCACCCGCGCGCTGATGGACATGCTGCTGGCGAAAAAGCGTGCCGGCGATCGCAAATCCTGGCTGGAACAGAAGGGCGACCTCGCCACCCTCGAGGTGTGAATTATTTACGGGGGCGCGATCCCGTTGCCTGGCCGGTATCCTGTCCCGCGAACGCCACAGGACGTGGCGAAGAGGGAAACCCCAGATGAAGTTCGCTCCGCTCGCGGTCCTTGCCGCCGCGCTGTTGCCGCTTGCCGCGCAGGCGCAGGTCATCCCCGCCGAGGATTTCGCCCGCTACGCCGAAATCGACGAGGTCGCGCTCTCGCCGACCGGCGATTACCTGGCCATGGCGATTCCCTCGGTGGATGGCAAGGAAACCAATTTGCAGATCGTGAAGCTGGCCGATGGCAGCACGATAAAGACGCTGCGCTTCGGCCAGGAATCCCATGTGACGGGCGTGACCTGGACTGATGACGAAACGGTAACCGTCGCGCGCGCCAAGCGATTCCCGATGGAAGAGTTCACTCGCTCCATGGGGCAACTGATGTCGACCGACCTCACGGGGACCCGGCAGCGCACGCTGTTCGCCTACGTGCCGGACGAAGGCACCAAGCGTGGCCGCAACAAGGACCTCGGCTGGGCATTCCTGGAGAAGGTGCTCGACAAGGAGCCGGGGATGGCCCTGGTGAAGTTCTATTGCTATCCGAGCGAGTGTGGCGAGGACGGCGACACGGTCGTCTTCAAGGTCGATACCCGCACCGGCAACCGCCAGGAAGTGGAGCGCATCAAGGACGGCGACGTCGAGAGCTCGCTGCTGTTCGACCACCAGGGCATCGCCCGGTTGGCGTACTCGGAACAGGCGGACGGCACCCCCAAGATGAGCTACCGCCCGACGCCTTCCTCGCCGTGGATGCCCCTCCCGGCGTCGATCGCCGGGTACGAGGTGAACGGCGGTGTATTCGCGCCGGACAACAACACGCTCTACGGCCTTGTTTCCGACAAAGGCGAGCCCGTGCAGCTCTACAAGATCGACCTCGCCGCCGGAACCCGCACCCGACTGGCAGGCCGCGACGATGTCGAAGTCGGCACCCTCATGACCGCCGGCCGCGAGCGGGTTCCATTCGCGGTGGCCTACACGAGTGCTGCGCCCAGCGTGCAGTACCTCGACCCGGCCTCCGAATGGGCGCAGCTGCATGCGGCGTTGATGAAGCGCTTCGCCGGGCAGATGGTCTACTTCATGCAATTCACGCGCGACGACGGCAAGGTCCTGTTCACCACGCGCAGCGACCGCGTGCCGGCGAACTACTACGTCATCGACCGCAAGAACGGCAACAAGATCGCGCAGGTCGGGTCCCGCCGGCCGTGGTTCGAGGGCAAGGCGCTGGCCTCGATGCGCCCGATCGAGTTCAAGACCCGCGACGGCCAGGTCCTGTACGGCTTCTTCACCGCCCCAGTCGGCGCCAAGGGGCCGGTGCCGACGGTGGTGATGCCGCATGGCGGTCCGTTCGGACCGGCCGACACCTGGGGCTTCGAGGACGACGTGCAATTCCTCGCCAACCGCGGCTACGGCGTCCTGCAGGTCAACTACCGCGGCTCCGGTGGCCGCGGCGACCGCTTCATCAACGCCTCCTACAAGCAATGGGGCGGAATGATCCAGAACGACATCACCGATGCGTTGAAGTACGCGATCGACGCGAAGCTGGCCGACCCGAACCGGGTGTGCATGTACGGCGCCAGCTTCGGTGGCTATTCGGCGCTGATGCAGCCGATCCTCAACCCCGGCATGTACAAGTGCGCGATCGGATACGTCGGCGTTTATGACCTCCCGTTGCTGAGCAAGAGCAAGGAAGCCGAAACCGAGGACACCGAGCGGTTCTTCACGCGCTCGCTCGGCGAGGACATGGAAGTGCTCGCGAAGACCTCCCCGGCCAAGCGCGCCGCCGAGGTGAATATCCCGGTGATGCTGGTGCACGGCAAGTCCGATTCGAACGTCGGCATGAACCAGTTCCGCGCGATGGACGCGGCGCTGCGCGACGCCGGCAACCCGGCCGACACCTTCCTCGGCGCGGGCGAGGGCCACGGGTTCTCCAACCCGAAGAACATCACCGAACTCTACAACCGCATCGAGGTCTTCCTCGGCAAATACATCGGCCCCGGCGCCAAGTAACGCGGGTACCGGGACACCGCGGAAAAGGCGGCCGCTGGCCGCCTTTTTCATGCCGCCAACGCGGCCTCCAGCATGGCCTTGAGCAAGTGCTGCAATCCCGACGCCGAGACCTCGTCGTACGCGAACGAGGCCTCGTCCATGTAGGTGCGCTGGCTGAGCTCCAGCTGCACCGCATCGATGCCGTTCGCCGGATCGCCGTAGTGGCGGGTGATGTGGCCGCCCTTGAAGCGTCCGTTGGCGACCCAGTCGTAATCCTGCTGCGCGGCCAGCACGGCCTCCAACCGCGCCTGCAGCGCCGGCGAGCAACTGGCGCCGCCGGCAGTGCCGAGGTTGAGGTCGGGCAAGCGCCCATCGAACAGGAACGGCAGGCCGCTGCCGCGGATCGAATGCCCTTCCCACAGGACCGCCCTGCCATGCGCCGCGCGCAGCCGGTCGAGCTCCCCGTGCAGCGCCTGGTGGTAAGGCCGCCAATAGCGCGCGATGCGGACCTCCACCTCGTCGGCATCCGGCGCCAGGCCGGGCAGGTACACCGGCTCCCCGTTGAAGCGCACCAGCGGCACCAGGCCGGTGGTGTTCTGGCCGGGATACAGGCTGGTGTCGTCCTCGCCGCGATTGAGGTCGATGACGTAGCGCGACCAGCGCGGCACCAGCACCGAGGCGCCCAGGTCGCGCGCGAACGCGTACAGCCGCGACACGTGCCAATCGGTATCGGGGGCGACCCGGGCTTCGGGCGTCATCCGCGCGCGCAAGGCCCCGGGAATGTCGCTGCCATCGTGCGGCAGGCTGACCAGTAATGGCGCGCTGCCGCGATGCAGGACGCAGACGTCGCCGAACGCGATCCCGCCGACGGCCCCGCCGCTCATGCGAAGCGCGCGGGATCGAAGGCGGAGGGATCTACCGCCGGCGCGCGCCCGGCGACCAGGTCGGCGAGCAGTTGCCCGGTGCCCGCGCTCATCCCGACGCCCATCATGCCGTGGCCGGTGGCAAGCCACAGGTGGCGATGGCCGGGCGCGCGGCCGATCAGCGGGATGTCGTCGCGGCTCATCGGGCGCCAGCCGAACCAGCGCTCGCGCAACTCGGGCCCGACCGGCGCATGCAGGTATTTGCGCGCGCCGCGCTCCAGCGCGCCGAGGCGGCGTTCGTTGAGGCTGTCGTCGTAGCCGGAGAATTCCATGGTGCTGCCGAGGCGGAACCCGCTCGGCCACGCGGTCACGCACACCGAGACCTCGCGCAGGGTCAGCGGACGTCTTGGGACCAGGGTCGGCGCGCTGTAGGTGATCGAATAGCCCTTGCCGGGCTGGATCGCCTTGCGCAGCCAGCGCAACCCGACCGCCGAGGCCAGCAGCGGCGACCACGCGCCAGCGGCGACCACCGCATCGCGGGCGCGCAGCGCGCCGCTGGCGGTGGTGGCGCGCACGCCGTCAGCGTCGGCCTCCAGTCCCTGCAGCGCGCAATGCTCGACGATGATCCCGCCGTGTGCGCGGACCGCGCGCGCGAGTTCCGCCACGTACTTGTCGGGGCGCAGCGCGGCATCGCCGGAGAATCGGATCGCGCCGGCCACGCCCGGCTTCAACGCCGGCTCCTGCGCCTCGAAGGCGGGGCCGTCGATGACCTCGGAGGCGATGCCGAACTCACGCAGCATCGGCAGCTCGCGCAGCTCCTTGTCCATCGCCGCACGCGTGTGGAAGACGTAGTCCTCGCCACTTTCCGTGAACTCGCAGTCCAGTCCGTGGGCTGCGATCCACTCGGCGAGCCGCGCGCGCGAATCGTTGAGCAAGGCCGACTTGGCGCGCGCGCTCTGCAGCCAGTCGTGGTGGTTGCAACGCAGTGCGAAGCCACCGAGCCAGCGCCACAACGCCGGGTCGAAGCGCGCCGGGATGTAGAGCGGTGCGTCCGGCGTGAACATCCACTTCATGGCGCGCGCGATCGTCCCCGGCGCCGCCAGGGGTGGCGCATGGCTGGGGGTGATGGTTCCGCAATTGCCGTGCGAGGCACCACCGCCGATCCTGCCGGCGTCCACCACCGTGACCCCTCGGCCATCCTGGAGGAGGGCAAGCGCGCAGGCCAAGCCTGACACACCCGCACCAATGACGAGGACGTCGGTTTCACGCGGCAGCGCGTGTCCGCCCGCATCGCCTGCGTGGAGGGTTTCGGATTGCATGATCTGAACTCCGCGGTGGCCCGGGATCCGGCTCCCGGGCCGGATCGACGCGCACAGGATATCGTCGCGGGAACCTGCGGTCTCGCGGATCAGGCCATGATCCGCATCGGCGGCCGTCGTCCGTAGGTCGCCCAGCGCCACAGCCATTCCAGCGGCCCGTAGCGGAAGCGCGCCAGCCACCAGCGGCTCGCCAGCACCTGCAGCGCGAACACCGCCAGCACGTAGAGCACCTGCTGCGTGCGCGGCATGCCCCAGTGCCCCAGCCCATAGCCATAGAAGAACCAGGTGCCGATCACGGACTGCGATATGTAGTTGGTCAGCGCCATCCGCCCCGCCGGCGCGAGCATCGCCAGCCACTGCCGGAGCCGGCCATGCAGGCCCAGCACGATCGCCCCGATGTAGCCCACGCTGGCCGCCAGGCTGCCCACCAGGCCCAGGCCCATCCCCAACTGGAAGGCGGCGTCGTTCTGCCCGCGCAGGTGGCTGGGCGCGACCATCACCCCGGCCACGCTCAGGCCGATCCCCAGCGGGATCCCGATCCAGGCGAGCCGACGGAACAGCGGCAAGTGCGCCGCGGGATCGGTCATCACCCCGGCGCGGATGAACCAGGCACCGAGCAGGAACACGCCGAGCAGGATGATCGCGAACCCGATCGACTGCCCCTGCATCTTCAGGAAGTGGCCGGCGCGCCAGGCGGTCGCCTCGGCGTAGCTGTCGCCACGCATCAGCCGCGTCTCGTCGGCGATGTCGCGCAGGTGGGCGGCGCGTTGCGTGTCTCGCTGCGCGATCGCGGCCTCGACCGCCTTGCGTGCGGCCGGCGTCTTCGCCTCGGCCAGCTGGATCCTATTCTGCTCGGCTTCCGGGGGCCGGCCCAGCATCGCCGCGCTGCCGATCGTCATCGCCAACGCCGGCAACAGGTATAGCGCCAAGCCCGCTGCGCGCCAGCCGCTGACCGGCCAGCGACGCAACGCATACGCCACCGCGCCCAGGAGTAGCAGGGGGATCCCGAAGCCGAGCATCGGCTGCCAGGGCAAGGCATGCCCGGCTCCCGTCGCGATGCCGAATGCCGCCGCCAGCAGGAGCAGCAGCACGCCCAGCCAGAGCAGCACCTGCGGCTTGGCGGCGAACACCAGCACCAGCAGCAGCGCGCCGGTCGCATAGCTGAAGAGGATGTCGCCGGTCCACACCGCGATGAAATGCAGTGCGCCGAAGACCGCGAGCGCCAGCGTGCGCCGCAGGTACGGCCACAGGAAGCCGCGACCGGCCACGGTGGCGCGCGCCAGCATCACCGCGAAGCCCATCCCAAACAGCAGCGAGAACATCGTCCAGAACTTGCCGCGGACGAAGACCTGGACCAGCCAGCCGGCCCAGTAGTCGAGGCCGGTGGCGCCCAGCGGCAGGCCGGCATCGAGGTCGCCGATCGGGCGGTTGAAGAACTCGACGTTCATCAGCGCGATGCCGAGCAGCGCGACCCCGCGCAGCACGTCCAGCGTCTGGATGCGATCGCTCCCCGCGACCGGTCGGAATTCGGCGTGCATATGGCATCCCCCGATGCGATTCGTGGAGCCATTAGCGCATCCCGCCACTCCCGCCGCAACGCGCCGGACGTCACTCCACCTTCCGGCACGCCCAACGCAAACGGCCCGCTTGCGCGGGCCGTGCCGTCTGCATGAACCGGATCGGAGCCGTCGCGAGCGAAGGCGCTTCGCGTGCGCGCGGAGCGCAGCAACCGCAGTTGACTCAGGCGTCAATGAGGATTGCGAGCACCGTACGCGCGCGGAGCGGCGAGCGCAGCAGGCGCCGGACGGTTCATCGGATCAATGGTGGTGTCCACCCTCGCCGTGCACATGGCCGTGGGCCAGCTCTTCCTCGCTCGCCTCGCGCACTTCGACGATCTCGATGTCGAAGTCCAGGTCCTTGCCTGCCATCGGGTGGTTGAGGTCGACGTCGACCACGCTCATCCCGACCTTCTCGATGGTGACCGCGCGCGGGCCGAAGTTGGTCTGCAGCACGACCTGCATGCCGGGCTCCAGCTTCTGCGCGCCGAAATGCTTCTTCGGGATGCGCTGGCCCAGGCCCTCGCGGCGCTCGCCGTAGGCCTCGGCGGCGGGTACGGTGGTCTTGAAGCTGTCGCCGGCCTCGCGGCCGTCCATCGCCTTCTCCAGCCCCGGGATGATGTTGCCATGGCCGAACAGGATGGCGATCGGCTCGCCGCCGTCCTTGGAGTTCTCGACCGCGTCCTGGCCGGTCTCGGCGACGGCATAGTGGAAGCGGACGACGCGGTCTTTCTCGATCTTCATGCGGTTTCTCGGTTGGTGGCGCTTGCCGCGTCGGGGCGATGCGGGAACACTGCGCGGATGATGGGACCAGCCAACTGCCAGCAGCGACCGGGCGCGCATTATCGGCGGATCGCCGGGTTGGCGCTATCGATCGCCTGGCTGGCCGGCTGCGGTGGTGGCGAGGCCAGCCACCGCACGCACGCCTCCGCCCCGCCCGCCCGCGAATGGCCGCGGGTCGCCCCGGCGGATCCCGTGCGCGCGAACGCGGTGCTGATGCGGGCGATCAGCCTGGTCGGCACGCCCTACCGCTGGGGCGGCAATACCCCGGAGAGCGGCTTCGACTGCAGCGGGCTGGTGAATTACGTGTTCCGCGACATGCTGGACGTCCGCCTGCCACGCACCTCGCGCGAGCTGTTCACCCTGCAGGGGCCGCGGATCGCACCCGGCCAGTTGGCCGGCGGCGACCTGGTGTTCTTCGGCAGCGGCGGCGGCGTCAGCCATGTCGGCATCTATGTCGGCGAAGGGCGGTTCGTGCATGCTCCCAACAGCGGCGGTACCGTGCGGCTGGACCGGCTGGACGGCAGCTGGTGGCGCGACCACTACACCGGGGCCCGCCGCCTGTTGCAGTGATTCCCGTGGAATCAGCCACTTGCGTGTGCCGCATTCAGCGAACGCCGAGAAAAATGAACAGGCAACCGGGGCGGTTTTGTGACCGCGATCCGCATTCAGCGGCGGCCAGCTAACGTTCTTTTTACCCTTCACCCGGCCATCACGGGCATAGTCGCTTCCGGATTCAATTCGTGATGACCGCGTGACGACAGCCACCCTGCCCCACGGCCATTCCGCCCGCCGCTTCCTGCGGCTCTCCCTGGCCCTCCTGCTTGCGGCGCTGTCGGCGCCGGCGCTGGCTGCCAACCCGCCCCCGGGGGTTTCGAACATCCCCGCCACCGCGGCACCCGCTACTGACCCACTCGCCGGGCTGGCCCCGGTCGAACTGGCCACCCCCGATTCCGCCCCGATCGCCGAGCAGCTGCAGGCCCTGCAGGCCGCGAGCGCGGCGCCGAGCACCTCCACCCGCATCAAGACCGTCCTGCAACGCGCCTTCGCCCTGCTCGGCACCCCGTACCGCTGGGGCGGCAGCAGCCCGGATGGCGGCTTCGACTGCAGTGGCCTGGTCGGTTACGTGTTCCGCAGCATCGGCGTCGACCTGCCGCGCGTCTCCCGCGCCATGGCCAACGAAGGCGTGGCGATCACCGACCGCACCGCGCTGGCAGAAGGCGACCTGGTGTTCTTCGGGCGCCGCGGCCGCGTCGACCACGTCGGCATCTACGTCGGCGACGGCAAGTTCCTGCACGCGCCGCGCACCGGCCGCGACGTGACCGTGTCCAGCCTGACCAGCGGCTACTGGGCGCAGAAGTACATGGAAGCCAGGCGGGTCGCGGTCGGCAGCTAACCGCCCGACCATTCCGCCGCACGACGCCGCCCCCCCGGGCGGCGTTTTCGTTGGCGGCGCCGTCAGCCCCCGCGCCCGGCTTCGCGATAGCGCGCGACGGTCTCCTCGATGCCCTTGCTGAGCGCCATCACCTGCAGGGCGTACTCGGCCAGCCGGCGGTCCTCGTCGGTGGTCGGCGTCCAGCCCGGCACCGGCACCGGCGTGCCCTCCACGCCGTCCAGGGCCACGAACACGATCACGCAATGGGTGCACAGGCGGTCGCCGTGCTCGTCCATCGGGTCGCGCGCATGCACGTCCACCGCGAAGTGCATCGACGTGGTGCCGGTATGCACCAAGGTGGTCTTGATCGTGACCAGGTCGCTGATCCGGATCGGCGCAACGAAGCGGATCCCGCCCACCGCCACGGTCACGCTGTAGCGCCCGCTCCAGCCCACCGCCGCGGCATAGCCGGCCTGGTCGATCCACTTCATCACCTGGCCGCCGTGCACCTTGCCGCCGTAATTCACGTCGGTGGGTTCGGCCAGGAACCGCATCGTCAGGTCGCGCTGGTGTCCGCTCATCGCCCCATCCTACCCGTCGCGCTTGCAGGCCGCGCACCCCCGCGCGAAGCTGCGCCGGGGACACATCGGGGGACATCGCATGGGCCGCACCATCCTGGGCGCCGTCGCCGGACTGGCGACTGCCTTCGTCACCATCATGCTGGTGGAATTCGCCAGCCACGCGGTGTACCCGCCCCCACCCGGCATCGACCCCGCGAACACCGCCGACATGGCGCGCCTGATCGGCACCCTGCCGATGGGTGCGCTGCTGATGATCGTGGTGGCGTGGGTCGTGGGTGCGTTCGACGGCGGCTTCGTCGCTGCCCTGCTCGCCGGCAGCGCGCGACCGCGCATGGCGGCGTTGGCGCCGGGCCTGATGGTCACCGCCGGGGTGGTCGGCATGATC
>JAFLEC010000048.1 GCA_017302095.1 Lysobacterales bacterium
GAAGTCGCCGAGCCTGGTGCTGCAACTGGGCGATGCCCTGGCCGCGATGCTGGGTGGCGGCGTGCAGCTGCGTTTCGAGACCGGCGAGCCGCGCGGCGACACCGCGCGCGTGCGCAACGTGCGCGAGCGCGAGTCGCGCCAGGCGCAGGCGGAGCAGGGGTTCGCGGCGAACCCTGACATCCAGCGGCTGGTCGAGGTGCACGGCGCGCGCATCCTGCCCGACAGCATCCGGCCGCTCGGCGAGAATTGACCCGGGGCGGACGACCGCCCACATGCGAGGACGACCATGCGAGGAAACATCGCCCAGCTGATGCAGCAGGCGCAGAAGATGCAGGAAGACATGCAGCGCGCGCAGGAGGAAGTGGCCGCGCTGGAGGTGGTGGGCAACGCCGGTGGCGGCCTGGTCAGCGTGACCCTTGGCGGCCGCATGGACTGCCGCAAGGTGCGCATGGATCCGTCGCTGTCCTCTGATCCGGAGATGGCCGAGGACCTGGTCGCCGCGGCGTTCAACGACGCGGTCAACAAGATCAACGCGATCTCGCAGGCCAAGATGGCGTCGGCGACCGCCGGCATGCCGCTGCCGCCCGGGATGAAGCTGCCGTTCTAGTCCGATGACGGAGTTTCCTGCCGCCGCATCCCGGGGACGGGCGGAACGCGCGATTCCCGCTCGCGCACGCGCCGCGCACTGCGTGCCGCGCGCGCTGGTCCGTGCGCGCCAGGGATCGACGCTCGCATGACCACGTCACTGCTCGAGCAACTGATCGATGCGCTGCGCGTGCTGCCCGGCGTCGGCCAGAAATCGGCGCAACGGATGGCCTACCACCTGCTGGAGCGGCAGCGCGATGGTGGTCGCCGGCTTGCCGAGGCGATGGCCGAGGCGATGGCGCGCGTGGGCCATTGCGAACGCTGCCGCGACTTCAGCGAGGATCCCGTCTGCCCGACCTGCAGCAGTGCGGCGCGCGATGCGCACCTGCTGTGCGTGGTCGAGAGCCCCGCGGACCGCCTCGCGATCGAGCAGGCCACGGGCTACCGCGGCCTGTACTTCGTGCTGCAGGGGCGGCTGAGCCCGCTGGATGGGATCGGTCCCGGCGAGCTCGGGCTGGACCGGCTCGGCAAGCGGCTCGCCGAAGGCGAGGTGGCCGAGCTCATCGTCGCCACCAACCCCACCGTGGAAGGCGAGGCGACCGCGCACTACCTCGCGCAACTCGCGCGGGCGCATGGCGTACGCGCGAGCAGGCTCGCGCATGGCGTGCCGCTCGGCGGCGAACTGGAATACGTCGATCGCGGCACGCTGTCGCACGCGTTCGGCAGCCGTAGCGACATCCTTCCCTGAGGCCCCGGCAGGAGGCGATCCCGATGACCGACACCATCTTCCACAAGATCCAGCGCGGCGAGATCCCGGCGCAACTGGTCCACGAGGACGAGCACCTGTTCGCCTTCCGCGACATCGCCCCGCAGGCGCCGGTGCACGTGCTGTTCGTGCCCAAGCGCGACTACGCCACCCTCAACGACGTGCCGGAGGAAGACGCCGTGGTCGTGGGACGGCTGGCGACCGCCGCCGCCCGCTACGCCAAGGCGCACGGCTTCGCCGAGGATGGCTACCGCATCGTCATGAACTGCAACGGCGACGGCGGGCAGACCGTGTTCCAGATCCACCTGCACCTGCTTGCGGGTGCACCGCTCGGACGCTTCGGCACGCCTGGATAAGTTGAGCCGAGGCGCGGCGGCGCGCGCCTCACCAAGCCCAGGGCCATCCCCACGGCGACGGGCGGGTCACCACGCGCACCCGCTCGCGCACCGGCCACAGGTAGACGACGTCCGCGGCCATCCGCGGGAAACGGTAGACGTAGCCGTCCACTTTGCGTTCCTCGTACCCCTCGATGCGACCGGTGAAGGTGACTTCGCGCTTGGGTTCGAACAGCGCGGGGTCGTAGAAGCCGGTGCGGCAGGCGATGAAGCGCCCCCAGGTGTCGTCGCTGGCCCACACCGGGCGGCCCTCGGCATCCAACCGCGTGGAAATGACTTCGAAGCAGGTGCGGTCGGGCCGCGGTTCGGTGCGGATGATCCGCCCGCCCCAACGGACTGCGGCGCCGGCGTGATCGCCGGCAACGGCATCATGCGCACTGAGCGCTTCGAAGCTCCCTTGCAGGGGTTTCGGTTGGGTCGCACAGCCGGCGAGCAGGGCCAGGACGAGACTGGCGGCGAGGCGGAAGATCATGGCGAATCCTCGGGCTGGGGGTGGGGCCAGTCTAGGCCGGTTGGGTCAAGGGCGCGTCACGGGCGATGGTCAGAAAGGTCGCGGACCAGCGCACGCACCACCGCTGCCTCTGCACCAGCGTAGCGGGCCTCCGAGAAACGCCGGCTGAGGGTGCGCAGGTCGATGCCGGCGCGGGGCACGTCGGCGGCCACCCGGTCCGCCCATGCCTGCGCGGGTTCATGCGCGTCGCGTGCGCGGCCGATCCGCGCATAGCGCTCGCCGAGACGGTGCCAGGCCCGCAGCAGTGGGTCGTGTTCGCGTTCGCCGCGCGCGAGCCACCAAGCCATCCATCCCATCGCCAGCCCGGCCGCCAACGCGAACAGGAGCACCAGGCCGCGTCCGCCGATCCCGGCAAGACCCAGCGGATCCAGCATGCGCTGTTGCCGTTGCGCATTGAAGCCGAGGACGAAGTCATTCCAGCCGCGACGGAGCCAGTCGCTGGCGTCGAACATCCCGACCAGTCCGTCGAAGGCGCCGATTCGACCCGGGCGTCGATCCGCCAGGGTGTCGAAGACGCGTTCCGGCGCCACCGCGGCCGTCGGGTCGACGCGCACCCAGCCGCGGCGCGGCAGCCAGACCTCGTTCCAGGCATGGGCATCGGAGTTGAGCACCAGCCAGTAGTCGCCGATCGGGTTGCGGTAGCCTCCCGCGTAACCCGTCACCACGCGGGTGGGGATGCCCGCGGCCCGCATCAGCACGGCGAACGCGGAACTGAAGTGCTCGCAGTAGCCTTGTCGCCGATCGAACAGGAAGTCGTCGACTTCGTTACGCCCGGCCAATGGGACTTCGAGGGTGTAGGCGAAATCGCGACGGACCATGGCCAGGGCGCGTCCGACGATCGCTGCGTCTGCGCGGCCGTCCGCGTCGTAGCCTGCGTCGCGGCGCCAGGCCCGGCCCATGGCGACGGTGCGTGGGTTGAACCCGCGCGGCAGGAGCAGGGCCCGCATGCGCAGCGCCGGCGGGAGTGCGGGCTGGAACGTGGACGGAGGCGCGGATCGCAGGCGCCAGCGGGTGACGTTGTCGAGGCTGCGTTCGGTGCGCAGGCTGCGGCCGAGGGCGAACGCGGTTCCAGGCGGTGCCTGCAACGGCAGGTCGAGCGCCACCAGGTCCCGGCCCTCCGTGGGCTCCATGTCGAGCTGGTATTCGTAGCGTGCATTGCCGGGCTGCATGTCGGTCGGCCCGCTCCCGCGCCCGCCGTCCCACGGCAGTTGGTGCCAGGTCGCGCCGTCGAAGTCCCAGAGCACGGGCCCCCGCCAGTACAGCTCCGCCCGCCCGGGGGTTGCGCCGAAGAACTGGACACGGGCCGCCGGGCTGTCGTCGTTCATGAGGTCCAGCCAACCGCCCGGCGTCATCGTGTCCGAGAGACCGGGCTTGGCGACCGCCCGGTCGGGCAAGCCCCAAAGCGGTGTCGGCAGGCGGGGGAACAGCCAGAAGGCGGCCAGCGCCAGCGGCAGGCCGAGTCCCACCAATCGCACGATTTCCCCCAGCTCGTGCCAATGGGTCCGCGTCGATGCCTGCGCTCCATGCGATCCGCCCGATTCGTCCCCCGCGAGTCGACGCAGCGCCGACAGCACGGCAACCACGGCCAGCAGCGCCAGCGCCAGGCTGAACGGACCCTGGTCCAACAGGAAGGTCGCGAAGGGCGCGAACAATGAGAACCCGAGGAGGCTGCGGCCATCCCGCAGGCTGAAGGTTTCCGAGGGCTTGAGCGCCAACATCCCTGCCAACAGGCCGCAGGCGGAGTCGCGACCGATGCCAGGCATGGTCGCGGCCACCGCAACGATGGCGGTGATCCCGAGCAGGATGCGCAACATGGCGGGCAGCGGCTGGCGCCAGGCCGCGGCAGTGACCAGCAACGCCGATGCGCCGAAGCCCAGGCCCAGCGCGATCGGCAGTTGCAGCAACAACGGCAGCAGGCAGATCGCCGCGGCGGCCAGGACGTGGCGACGGCTGGCGGCGGGCATGTGCGGCGTGCCCGCGGTCATGCCGGCGCCTCCGCCGGCATCATCGCGAGCGCACGCAAGCACTGGTGGCGGTGCAGTGGGCCGAGCCCCAGGGCGATGGGGGGCGTGCCGGGCAGGCGCAGGGCGTAGCGACGACCTTCGCGTTCGGCGTCATCGACCCAGCGGGCGAGTCGGCGGATGCGCTGCTCGTACGGCAGTCCCTCGGTGGCGCTCCAGTCCAGTTGCAGATGGTCGCGACGGTGCTGTTCGTACTCGCGCACCAGCAGGCTGTCGCGGCGCGCCGAGGCCTTCCACGCGATCGTGCGTGGCGCATCCCCGGCGCGGTAGCCGCGCAGGTGGTGGAGATCGTCGCCGGCGCGGGCGTCGCGTGCGCGGCCTTGCCCGGTGGATGCGACCGGCAGTGGCGGGGCATGCTGTTCCGCCGCGGGATAGACCAACGTGGCCTGTGCCGGCCAAACGTAGGCCCAGGCGCGTGCGAGCCCGAGTGGCTGCACCGTGCGCAACTCCAGGCGCGGCAATGGCATGAGTCCGCGCCGCGACGTCGGGAGGCGCAACTCGGCCGTGGTGCCCGACGCGTCGAAACTCGCGTGCACCGTCTCGTCGCCATGCCGGAGCTGCAGGCCACGGCGATGGCGAGCATCGCCCGCCCCCAGCGCGATCCGCAGGGACAGCGGCTCACCGGCAGCCACCGGCTCGGCGGAGACTGCCTCGATCCGGACCCCGGACAGCTGCAGGTGCGCGAACAGGAGGCTCGCCTGCGCCGCGCCGGCCAGCAGCAATGCCAGTAGCAGTGCCGGGTTGTTGTTGTAGTTGAGCGCGCCCAATCCCATGGTGCCCAGCAACAGCCCAAAGAACAGCCCGGTTGCCGTCGGCAGGACATAGACCCGACGGCGATCGAGGCGCACCGGGAGAGACTCCGGCGCACGGGGCCGCGTCAGCGCCTGCATCCTGCTTCGCAACGCCGCTCGCATGGCTCAATCGACGGCGACGGCGTGGAGGACCTGCTTGGCCAGCGTCGCGGGTTGGGCGTCGCCATCGCCGACCAGTCGATGTTCGGCGACCGCGGGGAACAAGGCCTGTACGTCCTCGGGCACGACGTGGTCGCGTCCCAGCAACACGGCATGCGCACGCGCCGCGCGCAACAGCGCCAGTCCTGCACGCGGGGACAGGCCCACCCGGATGCCGGGATGCTTGCGACTGCGCGCCAATAGCGCTTGCACGTAACCGAGCAGGGGTTCGCTGGCATGCACGCCCAGCACCGCGCGGCGCAGCGCGATCACGCGGTCGGCATCCAGCAGCGCGGGCGCCTGCGCGATCAGGTCGCGACGGTCGCTGCCGGCCAGCAGGGCGCGCTCCGCGGCTTCGTCCGGGTAGCCCAGCGCGAGCCGCAGCAGGAAGCGGTCGAGTTGCGAATCCGGCAGCGGATAGGTGCCGGCGAGGTCGACCGGGTTCTGGGTGGCGATGACCAAGAATGGATCCGGCAAGGGACGCGTCTGTCCGTCGAGGCTGACCTGGTGCTCGGCCATCGCCTCGAGCAGCGCGCTCTGCGTGCGCGGCGGCGCGCGGTTGATCTCGTCGGCCAGCAGCACGTGGGTGAACACCGGCCCGGGGTGGAATTCGAAGCGGCGCGCCTGCGCTTCGTAGACCGAGACGCCGAGGATGTCGGCCGGCAGCAGGTCCGAGGTGAACTGCACCCGCGCGAAGCCCAGGCCGAGGGTCGCCGCCATCGCATGCGCCAGCGTGGTCTTGCCGAGGCCGGGCAGGTCCTCGATCAGCAGGTGCCCGTCGGCGAGCAGGGCGACGAACGCGAGGCGGACCTGTTGCGGCTTGCCGAGGACCAGGGTGTTCACCTGCGCCTGCGCGTCGCGCAGGGCCGTGCGCAGGGCATCGGTTAGGATCGCGTCGGAAGCCGTGGAAGCGGGCATGTCGTTCAAGTCGGCGTCGCCTTGGTCGGGTCCGAGGCAGTGTACGAGGTCGCGGCGGATGCTGGATTCAACCGGGGTGCAAGCCGCCAGGCGCAGGTTCCTCCTGCTGTGGGCCGCAGTCGGCCTCGTCAACCTGGTGCTGGCCACGCGCCTGCCGCTGTTCGTCGACGAGGCCTTCTACTGGCAGGAAGGGCGCCATCTCGCCTGGGCGTATTCCGACCTCCCGGGGATGACCGCATGGCTGGCGCGGACCGGCGATGCGCTAGTGCCCGGCAGCGTGCTGGCGCTGCGTCTGCCGTTCCTGCTCATCGGCGCCTGCATCCCGTGGCTGGTCGCGCGGATGGCGGTGCGCGAACTCGATCCCGTGCGCGGGTGGCAGGCCGGCAGCCTGGCGCTGTTGCTGCCGTTGTCCGGATCGCTCGGGCTGATGGCGCTGCCCGACGGGCCGCTGCTGCTGGCCAGCGCGCTCTGTCTGGATGCCAGCCTGCGCCTGCTGCGCGCGGTCACGCCCATCGCTGCACTGGAGCTGGCGCTGGGGCTGGTGGTCGGCGGATTGACCCACTACCGCTTCGCCGCGGTGATCGCGATCGGCTGCGTCGCCTTGTTCGCATTGGCGGAGGGGCGACGCGTGCTGCGCCATCCGCTGGTGTGGGCCGCCATCGCGATCGGCGCGCTGGCCTGGTGGCCCTTGCTGGCCTGGAACTTCGCGCATGCCGATGCCGGCCTGCGCTTCCAGCTGCTGGACCGCCACCCATGGCAATTCAGCCGCGAAGGCCTGCGCCTGGGGCGCATGCAGCTGGCCTTGGCCACGCCTCTGTTGCTGGTGGCGATGGCGATCGCCGTCTGGCGTGGCCTGCGCGCGGATCAGCCTGGGCAACGCTACCTCGCCCTGTGCGGGGCGCTGGTGGTGCTCGGATTCCTCGCGCTCGGCTTCGTCGCCGATCGCGAGCGGGTCAGCTTCCACTGGCCATTGCCCGGCTACATCGCGCTGCTGCCGCTGGTGCCGGCGGTGCTGGCACGCTGGCCGCGCGGCTGGCGCATCGCGGCCTGGGTCACGGCGGCGCTGGGACTGGCCGCCGTGCTGGGTTATTACGCGATGGCCTCGACGCCGGGCCTGCGGGCGCAGGCGGCATCGCGCAATCTGCATCCGACCAATTTCGCCGGCTGGGACGTGCTCGCGCGCGAGGTCGACGCCACGCTGCGCACGATGCCATCCGGGACCCGCGTGCTCGCCGGTAACTTCAAGCTCGGGGCCGAGCTCGGGTTCGCGCGAGGCGATGCGCGGATTCCGGTGCTGGACCATCCGCTCAACCACAAGCATGGGCGCGCGCCGCAGCTGGCGCTGTGGGGGCTGGCCGTCGACAGGCGCGAAGCGCTGGGCGAGGGGCCGTTGTTGCTGGTCGCCAGCGCCAACGACGTGCCATTCCGCGACCTGCTGGCGCACTACCACGCGCTGTGCCGGCAGGTCGGGCCGTTGCCGCCGGCGCGGGTGCTCAACATCGACCATGGACGCCAGCGCTTCCTGCTGTTCGCCTTGCCCGCCACGCGTGGCGCAGGGCATTGCACGACGCCGGCATTGGCGTTCGTCGACATGCCGACGGTGGGTGCCGAGGTCGGCAGCCGGTTCGATGTCGCCGGCTGGGCGTTCAAGGATGGCGTCGGCCTGCGCGCGGTCGAGGCAACGATCGACGGCCGCGTGGCGGCAGGGATGACCTACGGCGATGCGAACCCGGGGGTCGCGGCGTTCTGGCGGATCAGCAGCGACCCCGCGCATCCGCGGGTTGGATTCCATGGCCGCATCGAAGGCGTCGCACCCGGTCGCCATTGGCTGGGGCTGCGGCTGCATGGCCGCGACGGCAGCGTCGAGGACTGGCCCGGACAGCCCATCCAGGTGCGCTGATCAGGGCAGGCGGAAGCCGGCGCGGCGCAACAGCGTCGCGGTGGCGATCAGCGGCAGGCCGATCAGCGCCGTCGGGTCGCGGCTTTCGATCGCGTCGAACAGGGTGATGCCGAGTCCCTCGGCCTTGAAGCTGCCGGCGCAGTCGTAGGGCTGCTCCGCCTCCGCGTAGCGTTCGATTTCGTCATCGTCGAGCGCGCGCATGGCGACCGTGGTCAGGTCGAGCGCCTCGAATACGCGGCCATCGGCATGCGCCAACGCCACGCTGGTGTGGAAGCGCACGCGCTTGCCGCGCATCGCCTGCAATTGCGCGATCGCGGCCGCTCGACCGCCCGGCTTGCCCAGCAGGTGGCCGTCGATCTCCGCCGCCTGGTCGGAGCCGATCACCCAGGTGTCGTCGTCGCAGCTGACAGCGATGGCCAGTGCCTTGGCCCGGCCGAGGCGGGCAGCGAGCGCATCCGCAGGTTCGCCGGGGGCGGGGGTTTCGTCGACCTCGGGGCGTGCGGTGTCGAAAGGCAGGCCGAAGCGCGCCAGCAAGTCGCGGCGGTAGCGGGAGGTCGATGCCAAGACCAGCGCGGGCATCGGTCAGGACCTGCCGGCGCGGGCCTGGGCGATCCGCGCGAGTTGCTGCTCGAGGCTGCCGCGGGCGGCATCGAGCGAGCTGCGCACGCCGTGCAACTGTGCCAGCGAGGCGTCCGCGGCGTGGTCGCGCAGCCACAGGCGTTGGCGCAGCAGGTCGCGCATCGCGCCTTGGACCGGATTTTCGTGGTCGCCCGCGACCGCTTCGATTTCGCCGCGCGCGACCCGCAAGCGGGCCTCCAGCGCATCCGCGGCATCCAGCACGTCGCGGATCGCCTGTCCGCGGGCGCGGTCGCCGCCGAGCCGCCGCCAGGCCAGCCAAGCGATCGCCGCCACCAGCGCCAACAACACGAGCAGGAAGGTCATCTTCACCCGCCGAGTCTGCGCCAGTCGCCTCCGAGCCGGCAATCCGGATCCGGCCAAAATGCCCCGGTTTGACAGCTAACTGCTTGCCGCGTAACATTTTCCGGCTATGTCCAGCCCCTCCAACAGTCGCGCTCCCGAAGCCGTGGACGCCTGGCGGATGGTGGCGGCCCGCAAGGTGTTCGAGGGCACGATCCCGCTGGCCGCGATGCTGCGCCTGCGCGACGGCCTGGTCGATGCCGAGGGCGACGTCGGTTACGCGATGGAGTTCGGCACCGATGCCCTCGGCGTCGCCTTCGTCGAGCTCCGGATCGAGGCCGGCCTGCCGCTGGAATGCCAGCGCAGCCTGCGCCGGTTCGTGCTGCCGGTGGCGCTGTCGCAACGCCTCGGCCTGATCCGCGACGAGGCCGACGAGGCCGCGTTGCCGCCCGGCTACGAGGCCTTGCTGGTGGCCGCCGACGGGATGCTGAAGCCGGCCGAGCTGGTGGAGGACGAGTTGATCCTGGCGTTGCCGGTGGTCCCGGTCGCCCCCGACGTGGAAGCGGTCGAACGCGAGTTCGTCCCGACCGCGGAGGAAACCGCCCAGGCCAGTCCGTTCGCGGCGCTGGTCGGGCTGAAGAAGGAATAAGTGCGACAATGTCGCGCTGAGTCGCTGAAACGTTTTCTTTGGAGTTGTTCCCATGGCCGTCCAGAAGTCCCGAGTCTCCCCGTCCCGCCGCGGCATGCGCCGTGCCCACGACGCCCTGTCCGCCAAGCAGCTGGCCACCGATCCGACCAGCGGCGAGACCCACCTGCGCCACCACGTGACCGCCGATGGCTACTACCGCGGCAAGCAGGTCATCGCGCCGAAGACCAAGGTCGTCGACGAAGAGTGAGCCACGGCCGCAAGGCCATGGCTCCTGCATGACGCCCGGCCGCGCCTTTGGCGCGGCCGTTGGCGTTTCTGCATCCCGCGTTCCGCATTGGCCGCCGCCCGTCGGGTTGGCGAGCCGCATGCCCGTCGCGCTATCGTGACGGGTCGCCCCCGCCGAGGGGGTTCGCCAGGAGTCCATGCATGAGCCAATCCGAAGGTCGCATCCACGCCCGCATCGCCGGCACCGGCAGCTACCTGCCGGAGAAGGTGCTGACCAACGCGGACCTGGCCCAGTTCGTGGAGACCAGCGACGAGTGGATCGTCGCCCGCACCGGCATCCGCGAGCGCCATGTCGCCGCCGAGGGCGAGACCACCTCGGACCTCGCCTACCACGCGTCGGTGCGCGCGATGGAGGCGGCCGGCGTCGGTCCGCAGGACCTCGACCTGATCGTGCTGGGCACGACCACGCCGGACCTGATCTTCCCGTCGTCGGCCTGCCTGCTCCAGCACAAGCTCGGTGCCGCCGGCTGCCCGGCGTTCGACGTCAACGCGGCATGTTCCGGCTTCATCTACGCGCTCACCATTGCCGACAAGTTCATCCGCTCGGGGGCAACGAAGACCGCGCTGGTCGTTGGTGCGGAAACCCTGACGCGCATGCTCGACTGGAACGACCGCGGCACCTGCGTGCTGTTCGGCGACGGCGCTGGCGCGGTGGTGCTGAAGGCCGACGGCGAAACCGGCATCCTCAGCACCCACATGCACGCCGACGGCGGCAAGAAGGAACTGCTGTGGAACCCGGTCGGGGTGTCGGCCGGTTTCAAGCCGGAGGAGAAGAACGCCGGCGTGCGGGTGCTGATGACCGGCAACGAAGTGTTCAAGCATGCGGTGAAGGCGCTGGACAGCGTGGTCGACGAGGCGCTGGAGGCCAACGGTCTGGACAAGCACGACCTCGACTGGCTGGTGCCGCACCAGGCCAACCTGCGGATCATCGAGGCCACGGCCAAGCGCCTCGACATGCCGATGGAGCGGGTGATCGTGACCGTGGACAAGCACGGCAACACTTCGTCCGGGTCGGTCCCGCTGGCGCTGGATGGCGCCGTGCGTTCCGGCCAGATCCAGCGCGGCCAGCTGGTCCTGCTGGAGGCCTTCGGGGGCGGCTTTACCTGGGGCTCGGCGCTGCTGCGCTACTGATCACATCCCCAGAGCCGTGGTTTTTCAGCCCCCTGAGTCAGGGGGCGATTCGCGCCGCAGGCGCGAATGGGGGTATGGAAGCACATAGCGGGGCCCGAAGTTTGCGCAGCAAACTTCGGGGTTTCACAGGCGCAGCCTGGGAAACGCCAATACGCCCGGGTACAGACGCACTAGAGCAATTGCTCGTATCATGCGCATCCCTTGATCCTGCGGGCGTTCGCGCGCCCGACGCCGCGTGAGCGAAACCCCCGCCCAACTCGCCCTGGTCTTCCCCGGCCAGGGGTCGCAATCGGTCGGCATGCTGGCCGAACTCTCGGAACTCCATCCGGCCGTGAAGGCCACCTTCGAGGAAGCCTCGGACGGTGCCGGCGTCGACTTGTGGGCGCTGTCGCAGGCCGGACCGGAGGAGATGCTCAACCGCACCGAATACACCCAACCGGCATTGTTGGCCGCGGGCATCGCGGTCTGGCGCCTGTGGCAGGCCGAAGGCGGCGCCGCGCCGTCCATGCTGGCCGGCCACAGCCTGGGCGAGTACACCGCGCTGGTCGCCGCTGGGGCGCTGTCGCTGAAGGACGGCGCGCACCTCGTGCGCATCCGCGGGCAGCTGATGCAGGAAGCCGCCCCGGCGGGCGTCGGGGCGATGGCCGCGGTGCTCGGCG
>JAFLEC010000049.1 GCA_017302095.1 Lysobacterales bacterium
CAGCTCGCCGACGAATTCCCAGCCGGCCAGCGCCTCGGTCGCGAGTTGCCCGCTGGCCGCGAGGATCCCGAGCGCGATCGCCAGGTCGTAGCGCCCGCCGTCCTTGGGCAGGTCGGCCGGGGCGAGGTTGACGGTGATCCGGCCATTCGGGAAATCGAGTTGCGCGCACTGGATCGCCGCGCGCACGCGGTCCTTGGCCTCGCGCACCGCGGCCTCGGGGAGGCCGACGATCGACATCGCCGGCAACCCGCCGGCCAGGTGCACCTCGACCCGCACCTCGGGCGCACGCACGCCCACCCGCGCACGGCTGTGCACGATCGCCAATCCCATGGTGGCGGCCCTCAGTGCTGGGGCGGCTTGGGCGCGTCGCCGGCGCCGGCGAGTTCGGCGAGCTGCCGTTCCAGCGCCTCCAGCTTGTCGCGCGTGCGCGCCAGCACCGCGCGCTGCACGTCGAATTCCTCGCGGGTGACCAGTTCCAGCTTGCCGAGCCCGGCCTGCAGCACCGACTTGAAGTTCTGCTGCAGTTCCTCGCGGCCCTCGCGCAGGCCCGGCGGGACCAGGTTGCTGAGGCGGCGGGCGAGGTCGTCGAGTTGGGCGAGGTCGATCATCGAGGCGGTCTTCATGGGGCGGCTCCTGCGGCCGGCGGGCCGTTCCCGACAGGCTGCGACGCCGCGGGGTGCCGTGTCCGTCGGCGCAGGACGCGACGCGGGGTGGGGGAATTCCCAGCCCTGCGCGGCGCCAGTATGCAGGGTCGCCGCGCGCTATGCTCGCGCCATCGAGCGAAGGAGCACGCGATGAAAATGGTGATGGCCATCATCAAGCCGTTCAAGCTGGACGACGTCCGCGAGGCGCTGGCGGAGGTCGGGGTGGCCGGCATCACCGCGACCGAGGTCAAGGGCTTCGGCCGGCAGAAGGGCCATACGGAGCTCTATCGCGGCGCCGAGTACGTGGTCGACTTCCTGCCCAAGATCAAGCTGGAGGTCGCGGTCACCGACGACCGCGTGGAGGTGGTGACCGAGGCGATCATGCGCGCGGCCGGCACCGGCAAGATCGGCGACGGCAAGATCTTCGTCTGGGGCCTGGACCAGGTGGTGCGGATCCGCACCGGCGAGATGGACGCCGACGCGCTGTAGCGCGCGATCAGGCCTCGGCGCGGTCGCGGCCGCGCTGCTTGGCGCGGTACAACGCGGCATCCGCGCGGTCGAGGAGGCTGTCGCGGGCCTCGTCGCGCCGGCACTGGGCGATGCCGATGCTGACGGTCACCCGCAATCCGGGATCGATCTTCGGGAAGCGCAGGCCGCGGGTGGCTTCCAGCAAGCGGTTCGCCACCACGGTGGCTTGCGCGAGGCTGGTCTCCGGGCACACCACCACGAATTCCTCGCCGCCCACCCGGCCAAGCGGATCGCGCCCGCGCAACTGCGCCTCCCAAGCGCCCACCGCAGCGCGCAGGACGGCATCGCCCGCCGCGTGCCCATAGCGGTCGTTGACCGCCTTGAAGTGGTCGAGGTCTAGCATCAGCAACGACAGCGGCTTCCCCTCGGCATGGGCGTGCGCCAGCGCGCGGGCAGCCTCGTCCTCGATCCCGATGCGGCTGGCTGCGCCGGTCAGGGGATCCTGCATCGCCAGCGTGTGCATCGCCCGCGAACGTGCCCGCTGGCGCCAGGCCAGCGAGGCCAGCAGGGCGACCAACAGGGCACCCAACGCCAACGCGAGTGTCTGCCAGCGCCGCACCCTTTCCAGCACGGCCACTTCCTGCTGCTTGCCCGCCGCTTCCGCGCGCAGCCGATGGTTCTCCCATTCCCGTCGCCGGATTTCGTATTCGTACTCGAGCAGCCGTCCCTGCTCCAGCCGCATCTTGCCCTGCAACTTGAGCTGCAGGCCGGTGTAGCGCTTGTAGTCCTCGAGCGCGGCGGCGGTCCAGCCGAGCGCCTCCTGGCTCGCGGCCCGCGCCTTGAACAGGTCCGCGAGGTAACGCTGGTTGCCGTTGCGTTCGATCAGCGGCTGCGCCTGGCGGTACCGTTCCATCGCGCCGATATGCTGGCCTTGCCGCGCGAGTGCCTCGCCGGTGAGGAGGAGCAGCATGTCGTCGCTGGAGGCATCCTGGTCGGCGACGAAGCCCGCACGCGCCAATTCGAGGGTCTGCAGGGCAGCCTTCGGGTCGCCCAGTGCCACCTGCGCTCCCGCCAACCCCAGTCGGCCGGCGTTGGCGCTGTAGCTGTCGCCCTCGCGGGTGGCGATGGCGATCGCGCGACGGAATGCATCGGCGGCCTTCTCGGGCGCGCGCGATTCGTCGTGCAGGAAGCCGAGCTGGATGAGGTTGGTCGCCACGCCCTCCCAGTCGCTGCGCGCCTCCAGGCGCGAGGTAGCCTGTTCGAAGTGGTGCCGCGCCTGTTCGAAATCGCCCATCCGCCGGTAGGCGATCGCGATGCTCAGCATGAGCGACTCGACCTCGCCCTCGATCCCGGCCCCGCGGTACGCGGCGCGCGCGCGCTGGAAGTCCAGCATCGCGCGTGCCTGCTCCCCGAGCAGCGACAGGATATCGCCGCGCGCATGCAGCGACTCGCCGAGCAATTGTTGCTCCGGGCCACCCCGCAGCAACGCGATCGCCTTGTCGATCTCCGGCAAGCCGCGCTGCGATCCACTGGCGGCCATCAGGTAGGTGGTGCGGCATAGCATCGCGCGCGCCTCGGAGGCCACGTCGCGGACATCGCGCGCCCGGCGCAGGGCCTCGTCGGCGTAGGCCAGGCCCTGTGCGGGATCCTTCCAGCGATCGCTGCCGCAATAGAGGGCGCGGAAGCGTGCATCGCGCAGTGCATCGCCCGCCGGCAGCTGGGCGCGCAGGCGTTCGAGGTCGGCGTCGTAGGCGGCCCTGGTGGCATCGAGCGAGGCGGGGCCGACCACGCGCTGGAAGGTCTGGTCGAACGCGGCGGCGCGGGTGCTGCCGGGCTCGGCCTCGTCGCGACGGACGACGTCGCTGGCATGCGCAGTCCGCGCGCCCGCCAGCGCGGCCACGACCAGGATCGCCGTCAGGATCGTCAAACGGCCTCGCACAGCCTGTTTCCCACCGCCCGGGAACGCCACCCTATCCGGCCGAGGATACCCGCACCGTGCGCCCCATCGCACTTCGTCCGGGGTCAGCCGGCGGCCAGGGCCGCTGCCACGAACGGCGGCAGCGCCTGCGCGCCCTTGTGCAGGTCGGCGCTGTAGTACGCGGTCGGGAAGGATTTGGCGCGGGCATCGGCTTCGCGGAAGCCGAAATCGGCGCCGGCGGCCTTCTTCGCCATCGTGCAGCTCCACCAGCCGGTCGGATAGCAGGGCTGCGGGAACGGGAGGGTCTGGAAGCTGGCGAAGCCGGCCTTGCCCATCTCGGCGCGCATTTCCTTGATCAGGTCGAGCAGCACCAGTGGCGATTCCGACTGCTGCACCAGGATGCCGTCGTCCTTCAATGCGCGATGGCAGCTCTCGAAGAACGCCTGGTTGAACAGGCCCTCGGCCGGCCCGACCGGGTCGGTGGAGTCGACGATCACGATGTCCACGCTGCCGGGCGCGCAATTGGCCATGTACGCGATGCCGTCGTTCCACAGCAGTTCCGCGCGCGGGTCGCCGTTGGCTTCGCACAGTTCGGGGAAATACTTCTCCGCCATCCGCGTGACCTGTTCGTCGATGTCGCACTGCACCGCCTGCTCCACGCCCGGATGGCGCAGGACCTCGCGCAGGGTGCCGCAGTCGCCGCCACCGATGATGACGACCCGCTTCGGGTCGGCATGGGTGAACAGCGCCGGGTGCGACATCATCTCGTGGTACAGGAAGTTGTCGCGGGTGGTGAGCATCATCGCGCCGTCGATCAGCATGACGTTGCCCCAGTCCGTGCTCTCGTAGATCTCGATGTGCTGGAACGGCGACTGCACCTCGTCCAGCTTGCGGGTCACGCGGAAGCCGATCGACGAGCCGGCCTTCTCGAAGTGCTCGTGCAGCCAGGTGGTCTCGGTCATCGCGGCGGTTCCGGGCAGCCAGGTGGGGCGCGGATTGTAGCGGATGGCCGGTGGCGGGGACGCCGGCGCGGCACACGCCCGGGGCGCAAGGCCTACAATGCGCTCCCCCCGTTCCCCGGCGTTCCCGACATGACCGATTGGTCGCCCGACCAGGCCCGCAAGACCTACTCGATCCCGCACTGGGCCGACGGCTATTTCGACGTCGATGCGCAGGGCCGGATCGTGGTCCGTCCCGGCGGCGCCGAGGGCCCGGTGGTGGCGCTGCCGGAGATCGTGGATTCCGCGATGAAGTCGGGCGCCAAGCTGCCGGTGCTGGTGCGCTTCCCGGACATCCTCGGCCATCGCCTGCGCAAGCTGCAGGCGGCGTTCGCACAGGCGCAGCGGGACTGGGACTACGCCGGCGGCTACACCGCGGTGTACCCGATCAAGGTCAACCAGCATGCCGGCGTGGCCGGCACGCTCGCCTCCCACCACGGCGAGGGCTTCGGCCTGGAGGCCGGCAGCAAGCCGGAGCTGATGGCGGTGCTGGCGTTGAGCCGCCCCGGCGGGCTGATCGTCTGCAACGGCTACAAGGACCGCGAATACGTCCGGCTGGCACTGATCGGCCGCAAGCTCGGCCTGCAGACATTCATCGTCATCGAGAAGCCCTCCGAGCTGAAGCTGGTGCTGGAGGAAGCGCAGGCGCTCGGCGTGCAGCCCTGCCTGGGCGTGCGCATGCGGCTGGCCTCGCTGGGCGCGGGCAAGTGGCAGAACAGCGGCGGCGACAAGGCCAAGTTCGGGCTCGACCCGCGCCAGCTGCTCGACCTGTGGAAGCGCCTGCGCGACGCCGGCCTCGGCGATTGCCTGCAGCTGCTGCACTTCCACATGGGCAGCCAGATCAGCAACGTGCGCGACATCGCCAACGGCATGCGCGAGGCGACCCGCTACTTCGTCGAGCTCACCCGGCTGGGCGCCAACGTCCGCTACCTCGATGTCGGCGGCGGCCTCGGCATCGACTACGAGGGCACCCGCTCGCGTTCGTACAACTCGGTCAACTACAACATCGGCCACTACGCCTCCAGCATCGTGCAGCCGCTGGCCGAAGCCTGCGCGCAGCATGGGCTGGCGCCGCCGCGGATCGTCACCGAATGCGGCCGCGCGATGACCGCGCACCACGCGGTGCTGGTGGCCAACGTGTCGGAGGTCGAGCGCGCGCCGGAAGGCCGGGTGCCGGAATCGCACGCGGACGAGTCGCACCCGGTGCGCCAGCTGCGCGACTTGCATGCGGAATTGCCGCAGCGCCCGGCGGTGGAGGTGTTCCACGAGGCCGCGCAGGCGCACTCGGAGGGCCAGGCGCTGTACGCGCTCGGCCAGATCGACCTGGTCCAGCGCGCGCGCATCGACGACCTGTTCTACGCCATCGCGCACGCGGTCAAGGCGCGCCTGACCTACGACGAGAAGAGCCATCGCGACCTGCTCGACGAACTCAACGAACGCCTGGTCGACAAGTACTTCGTCAACTTCAGCGTGTTCGAATCGATGCCGGACGTGTGGGCGATCGACCAGGTGTTCCCGATCGCGCCGATCGAGCGCCTCGACGAGGCCCCGACCCGCCGCGGCGTGATCGCCGACCTCACCTGCGACTCCGACGGCAAGATCGACACCTACGTCGAGAACGAGGACCTCGATTCCTCGCTGCCGCTGCACGAGCTGCGCGCCGGCGAGCGCTACCGCATCGGCTTCTTCCTGGTGGGCGCGTACCAGGAGATCCTGGGCGACATCCACAACCTGTTCGGCGACACCGACGCGATCGAGGTGCGGATCGACGGCGACGGTTGCCGGATCGCGCAGCAGCGCCGTGGCGACACCACCGACGTGATGCTGGACTACGTGGGCTACAAGCTCGACGACCTGCGGCGCCGTTATCGCGCGCTGGTGGCGTCGGCGGGCCTGGAAGGCCCCGAGGGCGACCGCCTGAACGAGGCCCTGGAGCGCGGGCTGACCGCCTACACCTACCTCAGCGACGAACCGCTGGAGTGATCCCGGGCCGGGAGGACCGCTGACGCCTAGCGGCTGATGCGCGCCTGGGTGCCGCCACCGGGGGCCGTGCGCCACGGCGCCACCACCAGCACCACGCCGATCAACACCAGCAGGGCACCGACGATGCGAACCGCATCGACCGGCTTCGGCGCCTGCAGCACGCCGAATCGGTCCAGCAGCAGCGAGGCGGTGACTTGCCCGAGCACGGCCAGGCAGACCATCCCCGCCGCACCAATGCGCGGGATCAGCAGGGTGAAACAGGCCACGTAGACCGCGCCGATCGCGCCGCCGGCCCAGATCCACGCGGGCAGTTTCAGGCTGCCCTGCAGGGTGACCGGGGTACGCGTGGCCAGCAGGTACAGGCCGAGCATGATCGTCCCGATCAGGAACGAGACGAATGCCGCAGCCACTGGCCCGCCGACGTGCACGCCGAGGCGCGCATTGACCAGGCCCTGCAGCGGCAGGATCGCGCCGATCAGCACCGCGACCAGCAGGGCGGCCGCCAGGTTCATGGGGCAGGCTCGCGATGCACCTGAAAGCCGGCAACCGACTGCGAGGTCGGCATCAGCTCGATGCGGTTGATGTTGAGGTGCGGTGGCAGGCTCGCCACCCACAGGATCGTCGCGGCGATGTCGTCCGCGGTCATCGGGTTGGCACCGGCATACAGCGTGTCGGATGCGGCCTGGTCGCCATGGGTGCGGACCACGGTGAATTCGGTCTCGGCCATGCCGGGCTCGATCGTGGTCACGCGCACGCCGGTGCCGTGCAGGTCGCTGCGCAGGCCCAGCGAGAACTGGCTGACGAAGGCCTTGGTCCCGCCGTAGGCATTGCCGCCGGGGTAGGGATACACGCCGGCGACCGAGCTGATGTTGATGATCGCGCCCTTGCGCGCGATCAGCGTCGGCAGCAGCGCGTGGGTGAGCGTGGCGAGCGCGGTCACGTTGGTGTCGATCATGGTCTTCCAGTCCGACAGCAGCGCCGCTTGCGCGGGCTTGGTGCCCTGCGCCAGACCGGCGTTGTTCACCAGCAGGTCGATGCCGCGGAAGCGTTCCGGCAGGGCGTCGAGCGCGGCGCGCATCGCGGCCTCGTCGCGGACGTCGAAGCAGGCGACGTGCACGGCATCGCCGAGCTCGGCCTTGAGGGCGTCGAGGCGGTCGGCGCGGCGGCCGGTGGCGATGACCTGCCAGCCGGCATCGACGAAACGACGCGCGGCGGCGCGGCCGAAGCCGGCGGTGGCGCCGGTGATCAGGGCGGTGCGGGGGGATTGCTCAGTCATGCCGCCGATTCTAAGGCGGCGCAAGCATTCAGGGCTTCTTGGCGGTTTTCTTCGCAGCAGCGGCGGGCTTCTTCGCTGCCGGTTTTTCCTCAGGCTTCGTCGCGACAGGCTTGCGCTTGCGCCCCGTCGCCCCCTTGCCGGAGGTCTTCGCCTTGGTCGCGCGATGCTTCTGCAACATGTCCTCGGCCAGCACCACGTCCTCGGACAGGATGCCGGCGGCCTTGGCGATCGCGATCCGCGCCTGCGCCTTGTTTTCGTCGGGATTGGCCAGCAGCAGCTCGCGGATCGCCTCGCGGATCGCGGCCTCGGCGTTGCGCTTGAGGTTGGCCTGTTCGCCGCGGCGCAAAAGCGCCATCAGCGCATCGACAACGGGCTTGATCAGTGCGCTTTCGATGGCCATGGCATGCGTCCTTCCGGGTCGGGCACTTTGCCGCCGGAGTGTCTCAGGGATCGCGATGCTGCGCGAACAGCCAGTCGCGCCACCAGTCGCCGGGCACGAGATCGCCCGGTGGCAGGTGCGTGAGGCCAACGTAGGTACGCATCCGGACCTGCCTGCCGCCGACGGCACGAATGGCGGTCACCATCGCGCGATCCGCAGCGATCGGGTTTTCGGTGTCGGCATCGCCATGCAGGACCAGGATCGGCACCTGCTTCAGGTCGGCGGCGCGCGCGCGGTCGGGCGCGATGCCGCCGATCGGCACGGCGGCCGCGAACAGGTCCGACCGTGCCAGCAGCGACAGCCATGCCGCGGATCCGCCCATCGAAAAGCCGCTGGCGTAGACGCGCGCCGGATCCACCGGATGCCGGGCCATGGTGTCATCGACCAGTTCCAGCGCCGCCGCCAACGCTGGCGTGGCGATGGCGACGCGTGGCGCGGAAGGGTCGTCGTAGTTCGCGCTGCGCACCGGGAACTGCGGCACCAGGACGAAGGCGGGATGGCGCGAGCGGATGGCGGGAATCGCCCACGCACGCGCCGCGAAGTCGCCTGCGATCTGCGCGCGGTTGTCGGTGCCGATCGCCCCGGACCCGTGGAACTGCACGACCAAGGGATAACGGTGGCCCGGCTCGATCCGGGTGGGCGCCAGCAGGCGGTACGGCAGCGTGGTGCCATCGCGTGCAACGAAGGTTCCGGCGGCAAAGTCCTCCGCCGTGATCCCCATTGCCGGGCTGCGATCCAGGGGCGGCGTGCCGCGCACCAGGGTCTCGCCGGCATCGTTGGCACATGCCGCCAGCAGCAGGACTGCGCCGGCGAGCTGCGCGCAGCGCATCAATTGGTCTTCACCGCCATCGCCGGCAGGCCGCCGCCGGTGAGCTTGGACTTGGCCTCGGCCAGTTCGGAGGCGCTGCCGTACGGGCCCATGCGCACGCGATAGACGGTCTTGCCGCCGATCTGCGCCGATTCCACGCGGGCGTTCAGGCCGAGCAGGGCGATCTTGGCTTTGATCGCTTCGGCGTCGCCGGACGCACCGAACGCGCCGGCCTGCAGGATGTAACGAGCGTCCCCGGCTTCCGCCACGGCGGCGGCCTTGGGCTCGACCGCGGGTTTGGCATCGACGTTGGCGGGCGCGTCGGCCGCAGGCACGGTCCCGGCCGCCGCGGTTTCGCTGATCGGCGCCGGCAGGGTGGCGGCACCAGCAGCTGCGGCCGCCGCCGTCTGTTGCGCGGCCTTCGCCTGCGCGGCGGCCTCGGCCTGCGCGCTGGCGGCCAATTCGGCATCGCTGACCTCGACCTCTTCGCCGGGCAGCAGGGTGTAGAAGTCGAATTGGGTGGACTTGGCCTTGCCGGTGTCGGTGCTGGAGCTGGCTGGCGCGGTATCCGGCGCGATGGCTTCGCCGTCTGCGCCGGCGCTGGCGGGCTGGGCATCGGGATTGGGCTTGGGACGGAAGAAGCCGTCGCCGCTGCCGTCCGACTTCAGCAGGCGCGGCGCGGCCAGCACCACGGCCAGCGTCACCAGCACGCCCACCACCAGCCAGGCCCAGCCCGGCAGCCCGTTGGAACCATTGCGTCGCGCTTGCGACTTGCCGCGTCGTGCCGCCATCACATGCTCTCCGGTGCGCCCACGCCCAGCAGGTCGAGGCCGTTCGCCAGGACCTGGCGCGTTGCCAGCGCCAGGGCCAGCCGCGCGTCGCGCAAGTCGGCATCTTCCACCAGCACCGGGCTGGCGTGGTACCAGCCGTGGAAGGCGTTGGCGAGTTCGCGCAGGTACTGGGCCACGAGGTGCGGTTCCAGCGAGGCGCCCGCCGCTTCCACGACCTCCGGATAACGCGAGAGCTCGCGCATCAGCTCCTGCGCCGGGGCGTCGTCCAGCCGGTGCAAGGCGGCATCGCCGCGGGCCGCGTCGTGTGCGTAGCCCTTTTCGCCGGCCTGGCGCAGCAGGCTGCAGATGCGGGCATGCGCGTACTGCACGTAGTACACCGGGTTGTCGTTCGACTGCGAGCGCGCCAGGTCGATGTCGAAAGTGAGCTGCGAATCCGGCTTGCGCGCCACCAGGAACCAGCGCACCGCATCCGCGCTGGTTTCCTCGATCAGGTCGCGCAGGGTGAGGTAGCTGCCGGCGCGCTTGGAGAGCTTCACTTCCTCGCCGCCGCGCATCACCGTGACCATCTGGTGCAGCACGTAGTCCGGGTAGCCGGCGGGGATGCCGCAATCCAGCGCCTGCAGGCCGGCCTTCACCCGTGCCAGCGAACCGTGGTGGTCGGCGCCGAGTTCGGTGACGGCGCGCTCATAGCCGCGCTGCCACTTGCTGAGGTGGTAGGCGACGTCCGGCACGAAGTAGGTGTAGGTGCCGTCGGACTTGCGCATCACGCGGTCCTTGTCGTCGCCGAAATCGGTGCTGCGCAGCCACAGCGCGCCGCCCTCCTCGTAGGTGTGGCCGTGGGCGATCAGCTCGCGCACGGTTTCCTCCACCTTGCCGTCGGCGTACAGCGACGACTCCAGGAAATAGCGGTCGAACGACACACCGAACGCGGCCAGGTCCGCGTTCTGCTCGCGGCGCAGGTAGGCGACGGCGAACCTGCGGATGGCGTCGAGGTCGTCGGCGTCGTCCTTGCCGGTGACCACATGGCCTTCGACCTCGATGCTGTCGCGGCGCAAGTAGGCGGCCGCCACATCGCCGATGTAGTCGCCGTTGTACGCATCGGCCGGCCAGTCGGCGTCGCCCGGCTTGAGGCCCTTGGCGCGCGCCTGGGTGGAGATCGCCAGGTTGTTGATCTGCACGCCGGCGTCGTTGTAGTAGAACTCGCGCTTCACGTCCCAGCCGTTGGCGGCCATGACGCGGGCGATGCAGTCGCCGATCACGCCGGCGCGGCCATGGCCGACGTGCAACGGGCCGGTCGGGTTGGCGGACACGTATTCCACGCCGACGGTCTTGCCGCCGCCGCTGGCGTTGCGGCCGAAGCCTGCGCCGGCAGCGTGGATGTCGCGCACCTGCTGCTGCCAGGCGGCGGGCGCCAGGTGGATGTTGATGAAGCCGGGGCCCGCGATCTCGACCTTGGCGATGGCGTCGCTGGCCGGCAGCGCCTCGACCAATTGCTGCGCCAGCGCGCGCGGGTTGGCCTTGGCCGCCTTCGCCAGCAGCATCGCGGCGTTGGTGGAGAAGTCGCCGTGCGCGCGCTCCTTCGGTCGCTCGATCACGAACTCGGGCGAGGGCAGGTCGGCGGGCAGGGTGCCCGCGGTGCGCAGGGCGGTCAGGCCCTGTTCGATCAGGGCGCGGAGCTGGGCTTTCACGAAGGCTGTGCGATGCGGTTCAACGGTCGGGCATTGTACGCGAGGCGATGCGTAGGCCTCCCGACCATGCAGGTCAGGCCGGTGGGCAGGGGCTACCGCAATCAGGCGAGTATCGGAGAGCGACTTGCGACAAGCCCGCCGCCTCCCTGAACCCCTGCAGCACCGCGGTCATACCAATCCCCGCGCGGCCATCGAGACCGGCGCGCCGTCGCCGACCACGAAATGGTCCAGCAGTCGCACGTCGACCAGCGCCAGCGCCTGCTTCAGGCGGCTGGTCACCGCGCGGTCGGCGGCCGAGGGCTCCGGGTTCCCGCTCGGATGGTTGTGGCCCACGATCACCGCGGCGGCGCCGCGTGCCAGCGCGCGTTCGACCAAGGTGCGCGGGTGCACTTCGGCGCCGTCCAGCCCGCCGCGGAACAGTTCCTCGAAGCCCAGCGCGCGATGCCGGGTATCGAGGTAGAGCGCGGCGAACACCTCGTGGCCGAGGCCGCGCAGCCGTTGCGCGAAGTAGCGGCCGGCCGCGGCGGGGTCGGCCATCGCCTCGCCACGGGCCAGCTGCGCGGCCAGGTGCCGGTGTCCC